>JAOPYW010000268.1 GCA_025964405.1 Thermoleophilia bacterium
GCCGCCCGCCGCATGCGAGAGCTTGAGGCGCGTGGCCAGCTGCTCCGCGATGTGGTCGATGCGCTCCTGCACGCCGATGCCCTGTGCGAGCATCGATTCACGCATGCGCGCCGCCGGGTTGGCGAGCCCATCCGTGTTGGTCGCTCCGAGTGCCGTCGCCGACGTCTGCACCGATGAGCTGTCGACGGCCTTGAGTGCGATCGCCTGATCGCCCTCCGCCGCCTCGGCCTGTGCCTTCACCTGGACGTTCTCCGCGTATGCGGCCTGCGTCTGGGCTCCGGTCGGTACCGTCGTCGGCCGAGCGATGACGGCAGGCTGGGGAGCGGTATCCGCATCCTCGCCGGTCGCCTGCTCACCCGTCGTGTCGGTCGTGGCTGCCTGCACCGCGGCCTGGGTGGTCGAAGCCACCTTGACCTCGGCGTCGGCAGTGTCGGTCGTCGCGGTCGCGGCGTCGTCAGCCTCGACCGTGACCGCCTGGGTCAGCTGCACGTTGGCTGCTGCCTCACCGGTCGCGACCTGCTGCACGGGCGCTGCGGCCGTGGCCTGCACCTGTGCCGAGGTCGTCACGGTCGCGTCGAGCTCGTTCCCGGTCTCGGTCGTGGCTGCGGTGGTTGCAGGGGTGGGTCCGGATGTCGGTGCCGACGCGGTAGGCAGCGGGCGCGTCGGGCCAGCTGTCTCGTCGGTTGCCACATCTTCCGTTGCCTGCGTGCTTGCTGCCACTGCCGACTGGATGCCGGCTGCGACCTTCGTGTCGACCGCGACGTCGGTGTCGACGACGACGCTGGTCGCTGCCGCGGTGGTGACGGCGGCTGCGACGTCTGCCGAAGCATCCGCCTCGAGCGTGGTCGCCGCAGCTGCGGTCGTCGCTGCAGTCGCCGCTGCCGTGTCAGGCACGGTGGTGGCTGCCTGCGTAGCATCGGCGATCGTGAGGCGGAGTGCCGCATCGACTGCCGTGGTCGTGACCTGCGCGTCGACGGTCGCGACCGCCGGCTGCAGCACTGCGGTGAGGTCGGCGACGATCGGTGCTGCCACCGTCGCGGCCACGGCCACCTGTGCTGCCACGTCGGTCGAGGCCGCCGCTGCGGCTTCGGCGTCTGCCGAGGCTGCCGCCGCTGCTGCGTCTGCGGCCGTATCGGTCGCTTCCGTGGCATCGGCGGTATCGTCGTCGTTCGCACTGACTGTGGTGGCTGCGTCCGTCCTGGACGCCGTGGTGGCCGCTGAATCGTCCCCAGCCTTCGCAGCTGCGTGGTCGTCCTTGGCTACCTGGTCGTTGCGATGCGTCTCCGACTTGCCGTGCGTCTCCGCCGGCCGATCGGTTCGAAGTGCTCGGGTGCTGCGCACGCCGGCACCACGTTCGTCGCGCTGGTCGTGCACGGTCTGTGCACCTGCAAGCGCTTCCGAGAACGCACCGTCACCGCGTCCCGACGTCGACGAGAACTTCGTCGGAGCAGTCTGGATGCCGTCAAGCGACATGGAGTAGTTCGTGGATCCCTGGATCATTCGTGGTCACCTCCTTCCCTGGTTCGTGGTTGCTGGTTGATGTTTCGGGCGATCACAGCTGGAAGCCGAGTTCTGCCGCGTATCCGGACACTCGTGCAACGTAGGTCTGCGTCTCCTTGTAGGGAGGCACACCGCCGTACTTCTGCACCGCGTTGGGTCCGGCGTTGTATCCGGCGACCGCCTTCGTCGCGTCGCCGTGGAAACGGTCGAGCAGCTGGCGCAGGTACTTGGCGCCGCCCGCGATGTTCTGCCAGGGATCCGTGGCGTTGGTGACGCCGAGGCCCTTGGCCGTGGCCGGCATCAGCTGCATCATGCCGACGGCTCCCGCGGGTGAGGTGACCTCCGAGCGGAATGCACTCTCGGCCCGCGACACCGCGGTCAGCAGTTCCTTGGGCACGCCGAACTTCTTGGAGGCGGCGTCCATCATGGCGCTCACCTGGGGTGACCAGCCGTTGACCTTCGCGGGGGTCGCGAACCCGGCCGTGCCGATGTCGGCGCTGGGGCTGCCACCGGCAGCGGTACCACTCGCAGGGACGTAGTTGGCGTTGTCGCCCCACCCACCGGGCGTGACCGACTGCGACATCGTGGTGACCTTGGCCGGGCCGAGGTCGAAGTGGTTCTGGGCGTTCGCGAGCACCTGGTCGAAACCCTGGTTGCCCACGGTGCGCACCTGGCTCGGCATGCCGAGCCGGTCGCGGATCTCGTTGGCGCGTGCGATGGCGGATGCGAGGCTCATGCCGCCACCTCCGCAGCGCGCAGGCGCGCCTCGGTCAGCAGACGCGTCGACCGCATCGTGGCGATCTCGTCGAGCTCGACCTGCTCGTCGTGGAGCAACTGCTTGTGCCACGCGGCCTGCTGCGACTCGCGCAGGCGGTCGAGCGCCTCGCGCTTGGCGCGCGCCGTGACGAGACGCGTGCGGATGAGTTCGACGCCCTGGTCGAACTGGCGCAGGTGGATGCCGAGCTTGTAGAGCTGCTGGCGGTGCAGCGCGCCGTAGTTGGCGACGTGCGCCATCTCGGCGGCCGTGCGGCCCGGCTGGCGCAGGTAGTCGTAGAGCGCGGCCTCGGCGGCACGTGACTCGGCGATCTGCGCCTCCACGATCGCACGCTCCCGCATCGCCCGGGCGAGTTCGACCTGTACGACCTCCTCCTGCTGCTTCCGGAGTTGGCGTACGCTCTCTAATGTGAAGCGGAATCGCTGCATGTCGAGACGTCCATCGGTCGGCCACATCCCGCCCATGACGCTCGTCAGAGCGACACAGGCGCATTGCAAACAGGGCCGATCGCGCCGCGCAGCTCCCAACGAAGCCGCATCCCCGTTGCGCTCCCCCGCAGGTCGTCGTACAACGGAACCCGTGACGGCACGCCAGCCGTCTGCTCCGCCATCGACAACCGTTCGCCGACGGTGATGCGTGGAGCTGCTGGAGGGGGAACCGCATGACCATCGCCGCCGACCAATCGTCGACCTTCGCGACTTCGAGCCGACTGCTGCACGCAGTGGGCGCCTCGGCTGCACCAGCCGCGCCCGCATCCGGGAGTGATGCCCCTCCCGCCGCCGGCACGAGCGACACGATGTTCGTGGGAGCTGCTGCCGCTCCGACGCCCGATGAGGGGTCAGCTGCCGCCTATGCCGCGAGCGCGCACCCCGACACCGCACCTGCAGCCCCGACGCCCGCTGCCTACGGTTCCGCAACGCCCGAGCCCGTCACCGGCGGCGGCGCAGTTGCGACTGCTGCGAGCCCCGTCACCGCGGCCGCCGCGACGACGAGCGCCGGCACGAACGGGTGGAGCTCGCTCTACGAGCAGCGGTTCCAGGCCCTGCAGCTCGCACCGGCTGACATCGCCTACCTGCGCACGGCCGGCTACGACGCGCCGACGCTCGATGCGATCGCTGCGGAACTCGCGCAGGTCGACGTCCTCGGCACGCCGACCGGCGCATCGGGCCCGAGCACAGCTCCCGACCCGACCCAGGCGACCGGTGTCGACCAGGTCGGTCAGACCGGCCAGGCAGGTCAGGTCGACGCACAGGCGGCCCCGGGATGGAGCCGTGCGTGGGAGGCGCGCTTCACCGACCTCCTCCACGCGATGGGTCGACCGGAAGCGGAGATCCGCGAGCAGGTGCAGGCCGCCGCGACCAGCGGCCTCACCGATGCGCAGCTCCAGACCGCCTACGACGGCATGCGCCAGAGCCTCGGCGACTTCTCGCCGCAGTGGCACGCGAAGTTCAGCGCGGTGCTCACCAAGTTGGGCGCCACGCCCGAGCAGCGTGACCAGACCCTCCAGCAGCTCGCGTCGACGGGCCTCGACACCAAGGGGCTCCAGGCGGCGTACGACAAGCTCGTGGCGCAGGCGCCGGGCTGGAGCACTGACTGGAAGCAGAAGTTCTCGAAGCTCGACATCCCCGAGGAGCTGATGACGCAGCTCAAGGACGCGAAGTTGAGTGGCGAGGCGCTGCATCAGCAGTACGATCGACTCTCCGGGATCCGCAAGGAATTCCAGGACGACGGTCGCCTCAAGAAGCTCGAGGATGCGAAGGCGACCCCCGCCGAGAAGTGGGGCGTCATGACGCAGGGCCTCAAGGGCAAGGAGTTCGACAAGGTCCAGGACCAGATCCGCTCGAGCCACGTGCCGCTGTGGAAGCGCATCGTGAGCTTCGGCGTGAACCTCATCCCGGGAGCGTTCGCGCTCGAGTACATCTTCGGCGGTGACCCGATCACCGGCGACAAGGTCGATCGCACCAACCCGCTCAACATCATCGGCGCGGTCGCGTCGGGCTTCGCCGCGTTCACCGCGATCAGGGGAGCTGTCGGCGTCGTGCAGGGCCTCGTGGCGGCGAACTCGGCGGTCAAGGCGACGCAGGCGGTGGCCGGCGTCGCGAACATCGGCGAGGCGGTCGCGGCGGCCGGCAGTGCGAGCAAGATCGGTGCCGGAACGCTGCAGGCGATGCAGGGGGTCGGCCTGGTCGAGAAGTTCAGCACCGGCCTCAAGCTCATGGACTACGTGAAGGCCGTCACCCCGGTGGTCAACAAGTTCGGTGAGGCGAAGGCGCTGGCGCAGTTCGGGGCCGGCTACTCACAGGCGATGCAGTTCGCGGCGACCACGGCCGCGCTCACGAAGACCGCGACCGGCACGGTCATCGACCAGGGCGTGCGCGCGACGGTGCTCGACACGATGCGATCGGGCGGGTCGGTCAGCGACGCGCTCGGCAAGGTGCAGCGCAGCGCCGGCGGGGCGAGGCCGGTCTTCACGACCGCCGAGGTCGCGAAGATGAGCAACAACACGGGCATGCTGCAGCAGACCGGCCTCTGGAACTTCAATCCGTTCAAGAACAACTCGACGGTGTCGGTCACCCACATGGAGAACGGCACCAACGTGGCGATGCTCGGCAAGGGCGTCAACCTGGCGAGCAAGGGTGGCGTCGCGCAGCTGGTCGGCAACCTGCGCGCGGCCGACCAGGCCGCGCTGCCCGATGCGATCCGCGGTTCGGCGACCGCGGCGGCGCTGCGGGTCGGCATGCCGACCACCGCGAACCTGTCGGACGAGGCGATCGCGGCGACGAACGCCGTCAACGATGCCTCCGTCGCCGCCAACGGGCTCGAGACGACGCTGGTCGCCAAGTGGGCGAAGAACCTGGGTGTCGTCGACGGCGGCGGGTTCCGCTCGCTGCTGCAGCTCGGGTCGTCGAACCGGGCCGCGGCCGGCGCAGTGCGCACCGTCGAGAACACCGGCAACGGCACGAAGAACCTCGTGAGCTGGATCGCAGGCCTGCCGGCGCGCGACAAGCTGATCATCCCGAGCCTCGGCTTCGGGGTCGCGACCGGCACGGTCGGACACCAGCTCCAGGGCGTGTGGGAGGCCGTCGAGGAAGACCCGGGCGTCGTCATCGGCCAGTCGAAGTACAAGGAAGCGGACGCCCAGCGCCTCGCCGACGCGAAGGCGGAGCAGGAGCGCTACGCGGCGGAGTACGCCGCGCAGCAGGCGAATGCGCAGGGCGCAGCGCAGCCGGTTGGAGCCGCACCCGTCGGTCAGTAGCGCGGAGCGTCGCCGACGAGCAGCTCGAGCTGCGCGCGCGCTTCGGGAGCGGTCGACCGTTCGGTCTGTCCCTGCTGGAGGAACCCGTCGATCTCGGGCTTCTTGGCGATCGCGTAGTCGACCTTCGGGTCGGTGCCGATCGCGTATGCGCCGATCGCCACGAGGTCTTCACGCGCGGCGTAGGTCGCCAGCGTCTCGCGCACGATGCCCGCTGCGCGGATCTGTTCGGGCGTGAGCAGCTCCCCCTGCAGTCGACTGATCGATTGGAGCACGTCGATCGCCGGGTAGTGGTTCTTGTGCGCCAGTTCGCGCGACAGCACGATGTGTCCGTCGAGGATGCCACGCACGGCGTCGGCGATGGGCTCGTTCATGTCGTCGCCCTCGACGAGCACCGTGTAGAGCCCGGTGATCGTGCCGCGCGTCGAGGTGCCCGCGCGTTCGAGCAGGCGCGGCAGGAGCGCGAACACGCTCGGGGTGTAGCCGCGCGTCGCCGGCGGCTCGCCGATCGCGAGGCCGATCTCACGCTGCGCCATGGCGAATCGAGTGACACTGTCCATCATGAGCAGCACGTCGTTGCCGCGATCGCGGAAGTACTCGGCGACGGAGGTCGCGGCGAAGGCTGCGCCGATGCGCATGACCGCGCTCTCGTTGCTCGACGCGACGACGACCACGCTGCGCTTCATGCCCTCGGGACCGAGGTCGCGCTCGATGAACTCGAGCACCTCGCGGCCACGCTCGCCCACGAGTGCGATGACGTTGACCTGGGCCTCGGTCGAGCGGGCGATCATGCCCATGAGCGAGCTCTTGCCGACGCCGGAGCCGGCGAACACGCCGAGGCGTTGGCCGCGGCCCATGGGCATCATCGAATCCATCGCGCGCACGCCGAGCTCGAGCTGCGTGTCAATACGGCGGCGTGACAGCGGCGGCGGAGGATCGGCGTAGAGCGACATGCGGGCCTCGGCCGCGATCGGTCCCTTGCCGTCGATCGGCTCACCCTGGGCGTTGATGACGCGTCCGAGGAGCGCCTCGCCGACGCCGATGCGCACGGGGTAGCCGCTGGCCACGACCTCGTTGCCTGGGGCGATACCGCGCATCTCGCCGAGCGGCATCAGCAGCGTGCGGCCCTCGCGGAAGCCCACCACCTCGTCCGGCACC
>JAOPYW010000334.1 GCA_025964405.1 Thermoleophilia bacterium
CCTTCGTGAGGCGGAAGGGAGCGCCCGTGGTCGCGACGTAGATGGACGCGCCATCGGCCGTCGGCGCCACATCGGTCGCGAAGACGTCGAGTTCGACTCGGTCGACCAACGCGCCACCCGGGTCGTAGATCCCGATCGTCGTCGGCGATCCACACGGAATATAGGTGCGTCCGGCGTCATCGAACGAACCGGAGTTGTACCCGCCCTCACATCCAACCCACGCTCGGGACTCGTACGATACGGGTGCTGCACTCGCAGGTGCTCCGCTGGCGAAGGCCGCGACCACGCAAAGAACAAACAAGATGGATCGCAGGCCTCTCACCCATATGAGATCCCCGCTCACCTTCGAATAAAACTACGCGCGGCGTGCGAAAGCAGCTGCTGTGATCGCGAGCAGCACGAATCCCAGCAGCACGTAGCTGTTGCCCGCCAGCGCGTCGAGACCCGACTGATGGAATTCGACGCCGTCGTTGTTCGGCATGTGCCAGAGCAGGCGTGAGCCGAGCAGGGCGAAGCTCCCCGCGACCACGGCGCGCGCCAGCCACACGAAGCGCGGCGCCGACCACAGTCCGATCAGGAGCGGGAGCACGAGCACCCAGTGGTGGGTCCATGACACGGGCGAGACGAGGCAGCTGACAAGGCCCGTCAGGCCGAACGCGATGTTGCGCGCGCCGCGTTGCCAGGCGCGACGCGCGGCCCAGATGCCGACGGCGGCGCACAGAGCTGAAAGGACGACCCACCACGCGGTGCTGCCGCCCGGGCCGAGCAGTCGCCAGACCATGCCGTTGATCGACTGGTTGCTGATGTACTCGACTCCCCCCGTGCGATCGGCATCGAAGCCTGTACCGCTCCAGAACGCGCGTGATTCCTGCGGGAGGGCGATGAACCCGATCGCGCCGGCGACGACGAACGCCGCGACGCCCACGATTGCCACGCGCACGCGTCGTGTCACGGCCAACAGCACGAGGAAACTCGCGGGCGTCAGCTTGATCGCCGCGGCGATGCCGATGCCCACGCCGCGCCAAGGCCGTCCGCGCCCGAGCACGTCTTCAGCGATGAGCCAGCCGAGGAAGAAGTTGACCTGCCCGAGACGAAGGGTCTCGATGGCGGGCTCGAGCAGCAGCATCAGCCCGAAGACCAGCAGAGCGGCGCGCGCGACGTGCCGACGCGTGGGCGCAGGGGAGTCGGTCGCCAGTCGCTCCTCCAGTGCCGTGCGCCCGATCAGCCAGGCCATACGCATGAGGGCAGCCAGCGAAGCGATGGTCCAGGGGAGCGCTTCCAGTAGGCCCGCGTGGCTCAGCGGCGCGAACAGGAGTGCGGCGAACGGCGTGTAGGTGAACTGCAGGTTCGAGAGCGGTTCGACGAGCGCGTAGAGCGATCCGGCATCGAAGGCGCGGATGCCGCCCCAGCGGTAGATCGACAGGTCGAGGAAGTAGTCGTCGACAAGGAACTTGAAGACGTTCGCGGCGGCCGCGAGCAGGAGGAGCGGCAGGCCGATCGACCAGGCGAGGCGCGCGCGGTTCAGGAGCCCCAGCGCTCCGCGTTCGCGTCTACCATCTCCGCGAGGATCGCCTCGATGTCGTAGGCCTGCTTCCACTCGGGGAAGTGCGACTCGAACCGGGCGTTGGAGCCAACCCACCAGATGTGGTCGCCTTGGCGGTTCTGGTCGGAGTAGGTCCAGTCGAGCGTGCGACCCGTGAGGCGCTCGCAGGCGGCGATTGCCTCAAGCATCGACGCGTGCGAATGACGGCCACCGCCGATGTTGTAGACCTCGGCCACGCGCGGCGCGCGGTAGAAGTGCTCGAACGCCGAAACAAGGTCGGCCGAGTGGATCGCGTCGCGTACCTGCTTGCCCTGGTAGCCGAACACGGTGTAGGGCTTGCCCTCCATCGTGCACTTCATGAGGTAGCCGAGGAACCCGTGGAGCTCGGTCGCGGAATGCTGCGGACCGGTCAGCGTGCCGCCGCGGAAGCATGCAGTCTTCATGTTGAAGTAGCGGCCGTACTCCTGAACCATCACATCGGCGGCGACCTTCGACGCACCGAAGATGGAATGCATCGTCATGTCAATTGACATGGTCTCGGTGATGCCGTCGGAGTATTCGTGACCGGGTTCGAGCTCGTAGCGGGTCTCGAGCTCGACGAGCGGCAGGCGGTTCGGCGTGTCGCCGTAGACCTTGTTGGTCGAGGTGAAGATGAACGTCGCGTCGGGGGCGTGCTGCCGGGTCGCCTCGAGCACCGCGAGGGTGCCGCCGGCATTGACGTCGAAGTCGGTGAACGGCTCGCGCGCCGCCCAGTCGTGCGACGGCTGCGCCGCACAGTGGATGACGACATCGATATCGGTGCCGTACTTCGCGAACAGGGTGTCGACCGCCGCACGGTCGCGGATGTCGAGCCCCTCATGCACGTAGGCGTCGCCGAGATCGGCAGCGAGCCGCTCGGCGTTCCAGGCCGTCGAAGCCTCGTCACCGAAGAACACGCGGCGCATGTCATTGTCGACACCGACCACCGTGAGGCCGAGGCCGGCGAAGTGCCGCGCGGCCTCGGATCCGATCAGGCCACCACTCCCCGTGACGATCGCGATGCTCACGCGCGCGGATCATCCGGGCCGACGTCACTGATGCCGGAGTCGGCGCGGCCGGAGCCGTCAGGATCGAGGCCCGGCTCGAGCGGCGTCGTGTCGATCGTCTGGGTCTCGTCGAGGCGCGCGTCGTGTTCGAGGTCGTTGCGGCCCTCGTTCTCCGGGCGGAACTCATCGCGGGCGGCGCGCGGGTCGCCGTGGTTGCGGCGTCGATTGACGATGACCCGCCAGATCGTCGCGCCGAGCAGCGCCGCGAGCACGATGAGCACGATCGCCACGACCGTCTTGTCGCCGTCGTCGTCCTTGTTCGCAGCAGCCTCTGCCTTGGGCTTGTCGACCGGCTCGCCGCCCTCCTCGATCGCGCCATCCGGAGCGTCGGCATCGTCGGCCGAACCAGCGTTGGCGGCGATGATCGCCCGCGCTTCCTTGTCGGCCGTCACCTTGTCGGCGGCGGCCTTCTCGTTCGGGTCGATCGCACCGTTGCCGTTCACGTCCTTCGGGGTCTCCGGCGTGATGTCAGGCACCTTCACGCCGGGCCGCGGCTTCGGCGCGAGCGCACGCGTCAGCGCTGCGGCGTAGGCGTCATCCCAACCACCGTATTCGCGCTGCTGCGCAGTGACGGCCTTATCGGCGGCGCGCAGGTCGGCAGCTGAGTACTTGCCGTCGAGCACGCCGTTGTCGTCGAGGTCCCTGAAGATCTGCGCCGGCGAGGCGGCGAGGGCCGGTGCGGCGAGGGCGAGGATCGCTACGAAAGCGATGGACAGTGTTGTCAGGATGCGGCGCATGAAGACCTTTGGGTAGCTGTCAGGAGGAAGGCGGGGTGGCGGCGGCGACGCGCGCCTGGCGAGCTGATTCGCGCTCGATGATCGGGCCGTACTCAGGGTCGGTGGCAAGCCGCAGCTTCGCGAACTCGATCCCGTCGGGCCGGTGCAACCATACCGGTTCGGCCGCGCGCAGCACCCGCGCGGCCTCCTTCGGACGGCCGTCCGCCTCGAGCGACGCGACCTGGAATTGGAGCGCATCCAGCGTGGGCATCAGGCTCCCGGCCTGACGGGCGTGGTCGGCCGCCGCGCCGTATCGCTTCGCGTCGAGATCCCGCGCCGACTGGTCGGCGAGCAGGTCGGCCGCGAAGGGCGTGACCGCCACCAACGCGAGCACTGCCAGGCCAGCGAGTGCGCCGAAGACGACCTTGAGCGGCGCAAGTGGAACCTCCCCGCGTGCGGGAAGCGCGCGCGGGAGCGCGACCGCGCACGCGAGGACGAGTACGAACATCACCTGCGGCAGGTCGAGGGTCCAGTCGATGAGCGACTGCGCGACGACCATCGCCACGACCCCGGCCGCGACCGCCCGCTCCGGCGTGCGAGTGGCACCCAGCGTCGCCCGGAACAGCCAGCCGGCGATCGCGAGCGCGATGACGAGGCCCACGAGGCCGACCTCGAGCAGGAGCTGCAGCACGCTCGAGTGCACGTGCTCCGACGCCCGGTCGGCGCGCAGCGCACTCAGGCTCGAGAAGGCGTTGCCACCCTCGCCGCGCACCGGCGCGTCCTGCCACGCGTCGATCGCCTGGCGCCACCACTCGGTGCGGCGGCTGTCGTCGGTAGAGGTGAGGCGCGACACTCCTTCGAGCTGGTCGAACTGCGTTGACGCCGGGCGCTCGACCGCGGGCGTCGCGGTGTCTCGATCGCCCGACGAGTGCACGGCAAGCGCGATAACCACGACGGCCGCTGCCGCGCAGATGAGTCCGCCCACCAATCGCACGGTCGTCAGCCGCTTCGGCGCCGCGACCCCGTCAGCGTCCAGCGGAATCGGCGCCAGCCCCACGCGGCGGAACCCGATAGCGCCGTTGACGCCGATCACGAGCACGACCGCGAGCGCCACCCAGCCGGGCACGCCTCCGACCGACAGCAGCGCCACGCCCGCGCCCAGCATGAGCGCCACGAAGATCGCCACCGCAGTACCTAGGCGCCGGTTCGAGTCGAGCAGCGCCACGACCACGAGCGCGAGGATCGTCGCCGCCAGCGCGCCGCGGCTCGCCGTCACTGCCGCAGTGGAGACCGCCGCCGCCAGCAGCGGACCCGCCAGCAGCGCCAGCCCGAACCGCCGGCTGCGGATGAGCAGCGCCGACAGCGGCGCCAACGTCAGCGCGATGATCGCCGTCGCGTTCCAGTAGCCCGAGAAGCCCGCCTCGCGCGCCGCCGGCGCACCGTGCCGCAGCACGTCCCACAAATCAGGCGCCGACACGACCACGGCCGCCGCCCCGATCGCCGCGAGCGCCAACACCCGCGACGCCTGGCGCACCAGCGCCACGTGCGCCGCGTACACACCGAGCCCGAACGCCGCGATGCGCCCGGCCTCCATGACCGACCCGCCCGGATCGATCGCCCACGTGCGTGACACGAAGTACCAGACGACCAGGGCGAGCACCCCGGCCACGCCCCAGCGCACGCGGGGATGCGCCGCGAACGGATCCCGCGCGAAGGCCAGCGCGATCAGCGCACCCAGCGCCAGCGCGGCGAGCGCCCGGGTCGCCGACGAACCCTCCGAGGCCGAGGGCAGCCAGAAGGTCGCCGCACCCGCGAGCACGAGCGGCACGAGCGCCACGTCGACCGGTGGCGCCGGCCGTTCTGCACGGGGGGTCGAAGACATCTCGCGGGAGTGTATCGGCTCCCCGTGGCCCGCTGGGGCCGCTGGCACGCTGTGATCGGGGCAATCGGCGCTGCGGTCGCGTATCCTGCAACGAGCGAACCACCCCTCCACCCGAAGGCTGAAACCACATGACCACGAGCGTCGTCACCGGCGGAGCCGGCTTCCTCGGATCACACCTCTGTGACCTGCTGCTCAGCAAGGGCCACCGGGTCATCTGCGTCGACAACCTCGAGACGGGGTCGCTGACCAACGTCGCGCACCTGCGCTCCGACGACTTCGTGTTCATCAACCACGACGTCATCAACCACATCGACATCGCCGAGCCGGTCGACTTCGTCTACCACCTCGCCAGCCCCGCGAGCCCGATCGACTACCTGCGCCTGCCGCTCGCGACGCTCAAGGTCGGTTCCTACGGCACGCACAACGCGCTCGGCCTCGCCAAGAACAAGCGCGCGCGTTTCCTGCTCGCGTCGACGAGCGAGGTCTACGGCGACCCGGCCGTGCACCCGCAGCCCGAGCACTACTGGGGCAACGTCAACCCGATCGGCCCGCGCGGCGTGTACGACGAGGCGAAGCGCTACGCCGAGGCGCTGACGATGGCGTACCACCGCCAGCAGGGTGTCGACACGTGCATCGTGCGCATCTTCAACACCTACGGTCCGCGCATGCGCGCCTTCGACGGCCGGGCCATTCCGACGTTCATGCGCCAGGCGATCTCGAACCAGCCGATCACGGTCTTCGGCGAGGGGGAGCAGACACGCACCTTCTGCTACGTGTCAGACCTCGTGGCCGGGCTCGTGAAGCTCGCCGAGAGTGGCGAGCACCTGCCGATCAACATCGGCAACCCGAACGAGTTCACGATCATGGAGCTCGCGGAGACGATCATCGAGCTGCTCGGATCGCGCAGCCAGATCGTCAAGGAGGAGCTGCCGGTCGACGACCCGCAGCAGCGCCGCCCCGACATCTCGGTGGCGCGGGAGATCCTCGACTGGGCACCGACCATCGACCTGCGCGAGGGCCTGACCCGCGTCATCGTCGAGTCGCCCCGCGAGACCCTGCTCGGACGCCAGGCGTCGGAGCGTGCGCCGCTCACCGCCAAGCGCTGACACGACCGTCTCGCACGAACATCCGCTTCACCCGGTGCCCCGCGACCACGGTCTCGGGGCGCTGCGTCTTCGGGCGGGGCCGGACGGACGGGGTGGGGGTCAGCCCACTCGGCACA
>JAOPYW010000246.1 GCA_025964405.1 Thermoleophilia bacterium
CGCGACGCGTCAGCTCCTCCAGCCGCGACCGAGATTGCCTGCCCCGCCGTCGACGGGTCGTTCGCGATCGCGGCGAGCGCGGCGACGAGCGGCACGTCGTCCTCGAGTGAGGTCGACCCTGCGCCCGCCCCACCGACGCGCACCGCCCACGCCGTGAATCCCGCACGCGCGATTGCCCGCTGCGCCCGGCCTACTTCGACCAGGTCGGCCGCCGACGTGTCACCGGGAACGAGCAGTACCAGCGCCGGTGCCGCGTCGCCGCCCCCAGCTCGCACCCGCGTGGCCGGCAGGCCTGCCACGGTCGTCGCCGCTGCCGCGCCCGGCTCCTTCGTGAAGACCCGCGTCACGCGCGAGGCGACCGGCACCTCCTCGAGCGAGGCGGCGATCGTCGCGGCCTGCCACGTGGCGTGCAGCTGCGCGCGATGCGTGAACCAGGCCACGAACGCGGCCACGACGACCAGTGCGGCGACGGCCTGCAGGATGCGACGACCTCTCATGCCCGCAGTAGATCACGCCGCGACCGGCGTTCGGGCCGTTGCTCCCCATTCCGGATCGTCGGCTCGCCATTTCACCTGCGTATTGCGCAGAATCGCGCGCCCGCGGCGCCGCCGCCCCGGCTACCATGCCCCGGTCTGTAGTCACTACCGGAAGGTCACCCGTTCACATGTTGCTCCGTCGCTCCCTCGTCGCAGTCGCGGCCATCACCGCGCTGCTCGCCGTGCCGGCGCTCGCTGCCGCCGAGCCCACCGTGGTTCCGCCGAGCCCGCTCGCGCTCCAGAAGTTCAAGCCGAAGTTCACCTGGACGAATCCGGCCAATGAACAGTTGACCGCGATCACAATCTCCCCCTCACCGGCGCTCGATGCCAGTGGTTCGCTCAGCGTCAAGGGCGGCTCGTTCCTCTACCCGCCGGCGGGCGCCTTGACGGACACCGGCTCGCGCGTGCTCCCGGCCGGCACGTACTACTGGCAGTCGCAGTGGAAGACCATTGAGCCCTACGCCAATCATTACGGAGCCGTCAATTCGTTCACGATCGCTCCGTACATCACGGCGTTCCGCGGCACCATCCAGCAGTACAACTACATCACCGCGGTGAACGTGGACGGCCAGTACGTCACGAACATCAACTCCAGCAAGATCCTCTGCCAGATCTACTCGGGCAAGAAGGTCATTAGCACCGACTCGCAGGTACGTAAGTACAACAACATCGCGGCCAAGAACAACTTCTACTGCTCCGACCTCAAGGTCTCCGAGCGCCTCGACGGCGCGAAGCTCAAGCTGAAGGTCACCTTCATCTCGGGTGGCAAGGCCCGCGCGGTCGCCTACAAGGCGTTCGTCGCGCACTGATCATCGCTCCACACGCATCGCTCCAGCGGGCGCGGACCTCGATCGACACACGTCGGCGCGGTTCGCGCCCGTGGTGTTTCGGGGGAGCGGTGCGCGCAGCGGTTAGAGTGCGTGAGCGGGGACGTAGCTCAGTTGGTAGAGCACGGGACTTTTAATCCCTTGGTCGTGGGTTCGAGCCCCACCGTCCCCATGGTGATCTGCAGGGATGTGCGTGTGCGAGTTCCCCCGCTGGACCCACCGCGGCGCAACGCTGCGCGACCACACGTCGCCTCGACGACGTGCCGCACCGCACAGTCGCTGGCGCTCCGTGCGTGGGGCGTTCAGGGGCGCAGGACGACCAGCCGCGTGATCTTGCGCGGGCCGTTTTTGTCGTCCACCACCACGGTCTCCGTGAGTGTCACCGGCTTCTTCGACTTCGCGAGCTTGGCCCCGACGGATTTCGGCATCGCCGCGACGGCGCGATTCATGAATGATTCGTCGTCGTAGTACGCCGCCCACTCCCCCGTAGGCTTGCCCTGCTTGGCCACGCTGCGCGCGATCGTGACAGGTACGGCGCGCTTGGCGAGGCCGAGCGCCTTGGCAGCGGGCCCGGCCAGGGTGAATGTCGTCGTGATGTCGCACAGGCTGACGCAGACGACGGTTCCGGGGGCCACACTGATGCCGTGGATCGCATCGCGCAGGGATTGCCCGACCTTCGCGCGGGTGACCGGAGCGTAGTCCTCGTCGTAGAGGTAGATCGATGCGCCGAAGGACTGCTCGAACGCACCATTGCTGACCGCGTACCCGAACCCGGTGCCGGGAATGGCTGGCAGCACCGCAGGAGCCTTCCACGTGAACGTGCCGTCAGCATGCAGGTTCAACGTGCCGACCTGCTTTCCGGCCCGCGGCAACGCGCGGAACGTCACCGCAGCATCGGTGTCGCAGACGATGCGCCCTGACGCCGTGTCGCTGCCGCCGTACACGGCATACGCAGTCGCCAGGTGACAGACCGGATCAGCGGAGTTCTGCTGCGCGGAGATCATGATGCTCACCGACGCGGTCGCGTCGGGGTTCGACACGGGCACGACCAGCTGGTCGGAGCCCATGAACAGGTCGTTGCTCGTGTAGGTGTAGACGCCGTTCGCGCCCGAGATCGTTCCCGACCCCTTCGCGAGCGTCGGTGCGCCGAACGTCAGGGCGCGACCCTGCGGATCGGTGCACAGCTTGGCGACGTCGATCGTGACGGCAACTCGCGAGGGCGTGGAGACACCCAGCGACGACGTGCAGGTAGGAGCAGCACCCGCGGCCTGCGCACCCTGCGGCACCAGCAGCACCCCTGCGAGCACGAACAACGCAGCGCCCGCCCCCACGAATCGACGGCTGATGACGCTGAAGCGCTGGCTCATGGGGGAATACCTTCGTCTGGCGAGCGGCGCACATGCGTCCACCCGCTGAATGTCGCGCAATGCTAGCAAACGCGCCGCACGAGCCGTATCCATCACCGTTCGTCCTCAGCGCATGCCTCAGGCCGTGAGGATGATCGGGCGCCCGCGGGTCACGACGACCGTGTGCTCGAACTGGGCCGAGAGCGAGCCGTCGGCCGTCGAGAGGGTCCAGCCGTCGGCGCCCTTGACGGTCAGCTCGGAGCTCTCGGCGATGATCGGTTCGATCGTGAAGACCATGCCGTCGTGCATGCGGGTCGTGTCGCGGCCGTCGTACCAGCTCTCCACGCGCGGTTCCTCGTGGATCGTGCGCCCGATGCCGTGACCACCGAGTTCGCGCATGATGCGGAAGCCGTTGCGATGCACCTCGGTCTCGATCGCCTTGCCGATGCGATTGAGCTGCTTGCCATCGCGCACACGGGCGATCGCCAGGTCGAGCGAGCGTTGGGCCACGCGGATGAGTCGCTCGGCGCGCTCTGGAACGGGCGGCACTCCGACGGTGATGCACGCGTCGGCGAAGTAGCCGTCGAGTTCGGTCGTGACGTCGATCTTCACGAGGTCACCGGCCTCGACGCGCCGTGCGCCCGGTATACCGTGCACGGCCTCGTCGTTCACGCTGATGCAGGAGAACCCCGGGAACTCGTAGGTCAGCTCCGGCCCGGAACGAGCACCGGCCGCAGTGGCGACGGCGCGACCGATCGCATCCAGCTCCCCCGTCGTGACGCCCGGTTCGCACGCCGCCTCCATGGCGGCCATCGCATCACGTACGACGCGTCCGGCGGCGCGCAGGCCTTCCAGTTCCTCTTCGGTGTCGACCGTCATGGCGCCATCGTACCCGACCCGCGGCCACCCTCGAGGGCCACCGACAGGTATGCGGAGGTGCTGCGTTTTCTGGCACGCACCGGGGGCAGCTGGTGAAGGACCACACCCCGACCCGAGGAATTTCCAGCATGACCACCCACCGCGATCTCGAGACGACCGAACGCCCCGCCCTCTCCCTCGACGAGATCCAGGAGGAGCAGGCGACGTCGCTCCCGAACAAGGAGGTCATGTCACTCCTCGACGTCAACGCGAACGTCGACCTCGGACTCGACCTGGCCGCACCGGTCGACCTCGCCGTCGCCGCGAACCTCAACGTGGCCGCGCCGATCGAAGCAGCCGCGTCAGCCAACGTGCTGAGCCCCGACGCCCAGTCGATCACCGTCGCGCAGCAACAGGGATCGATCGAGCAGCACATCACGGGCGGCGCCGACGCGACCTCCGTGCAGGACGCCTCCATCGCGCATGGCACGACGCCCGACGCCGGGGCAGCTGACGCCACGACGACCGACGCGGCTCCCGCGACGGGCGATGCCCCGACGGCGGCCATGCTCTCCCCCAGCGCGGCGCCGGTTGACGCCGGCGGTGCGGTCGACGCCGCCACTGACACGGTCGACGGCGCGACCGGCACGGTGGGTGACGCCGTGGGTGGTGCCGTCGACGGTGGCACCGTGGGTGGAGCCGTCGACGGGGT
>JAOPYW010000022.1 GCA_025964405.1 Thermoleophilia bacterium
CGGGCTGCGGCCCGAGCGGCGGCGGCCTTGCGGACTGCAGTCGTGCGGATGGCGGCGGCGCGCGCTGCGGCCGTCTTGGGCGCTGCCTTGGCAGCCACCTTGGGTGCCGCGAGTGCGGAGCTGCCGCCGACGATGCGGGCATCGGGTGCGGGAGTGCCGTCTCCGGCGCCACCACCGCTGACGGTGGGACTGAGGCCGACTGCGTCGGCATGGGATGCCGTCGAGCCGGTTCCGCTCAGCGCGGCCCAGCAACCGACGCCAGCCAGGGCCACGCCGAAGAACACGAGGAGGAGGCGCCCCCAGCGGACTCGGCTGACCGTGGCCGACATGGCGCCGCCGCCCATGACGGGCGTCGGAGCCGGAAGCAATTCGGGAGATGCAGCGGGGAAGGTCCAGCCGGCCGGCAGGTGCTGGGCGGGTGCATGGGGGGTGGCGAAGTTCTGCATGGTCGGCGTCCTTCAGGTCTTCGTGGCGAGGTCGACGTGGCGGGGTCGTCCGTCGCGCTGCTGCAATATCACTAGTCTGCAATGGATCTTGCATTTCGTCAACAGCTTATTGGGAACGTTGTTTCCGCGCGGTGGAGCCGAATGCTCCGTGTCGACACCGTCGGGCACCCGCTCCTCCGCCTCATTTCGGCCGATCTGGTGATCGAACACGTGTTCGATTGGCGGGGCGATTGGGTATCGAACATACGTTCTGTCATCGACGAGGAGCTCCACCATGAAGCTGGCCCTGGAAATCGCACTGATCGCATACGTCCTCTACGCAGTGCTCGGTGCACCGCTGGCGGCGAGCGCGCGCGATTCCGGCCGGCGCATCGCTCGCTGACGAACGCATCCCATGTCGAACACCAGGAGGGGCCTCGACGGCATCGTCGGGGTCCCTCCTGACTCGGGCTAGGGTGACTGGAGCGAGCGGGCCAGCGTGTGGCCGGAAGTAAGGCCTGCAATCCGGCTCCCCAGCGTCGTTTGCGGACGGCCGGGCCACGACCTGGCCGGTTCCGTGCAACAACTTCGGGCGCGGCCGCGATAGGTAGGTACAGAGTGATCAACCAGCCGTCGCGGGCACACCGTCCCCCCGTTCGAGCTCGTCGCGTTGTCCCGCGCTGATGAGTTTCGTGCCCCGTCGAGCCTTGGTCGCAGGCACTGCACATGAACCGTTCGCTCCCCCGTCCCCTCGTCCCGGTTCGGATGGTTCGCAGCTGCCAGGAGCACCCCGGTCGTCCCGCCGGGGTGCTCCGCCGTTCTTCCGGGCGGCCGCGGGTCTGGTCAGGGAACTGGCCATGCGGGGCCAACGCCCCTGTGGGATCCGTGACGATCACCGTCGGGGACGGATAGCCTCTCGGGTCATTGAGAGGAAGGCGGGCATGGACGCCCCGCCGGGACGCACTGGGGAAGGGACTCCCGAAGATGATCAGCACCGCAGCCGTACGTGGCAACGCCAACCCGGGCATCGTGCCGCCGTGGCTGCAGGGAGCCGACGCCGGCACGCCGACCGCCGCCGCGCCTGCCACTGCCGTCGCACGCGGTGCGCATGCCGCAGGCACCACCCACCCCATCGGCGTGATCGGCGCGCCGGCCCGTGACGTCAACCGCGGCGTCGTGATCATCGGCACCGCCGAGGAGCTCGATCGCTGGCTCAACGGTGACCACGGACCGCAGGGCGACTTCGGCCATGGCCACGACCACGGTGGAGCGGGCCTCGCGCCGGACGAACACGCGGCGCCCTACCGGCACGATTCCGCGAAGGAGGCCGCCGAGCTCGTCGTGGCCAAGCAGGAGATGTCGAGCATCCGCGACTTCTTCCGGACCCTCGGCGTGAAGGACAGCGAGGGCAACGACCCGGCTCCTGTGTCGATCGACGATTCGGTGGAGAACGCCTACTACGACCCGAACACGGACGAGGTCGTCATCGGCGAACTGCCGCTCAGCCAGATCGAGGACGGCGCGGAGGACGTGTCGTTCACGAAGGCGCCCGACGTGCTCGCGCACGAGTGGTCGCACCGCATCGTCAGCCACCTCGTGCCCGGCATCCAGGACGGTGGCGAGGATGCCGCGATCAACGAGTCGCTGGCCGACACGTTCGCGGCGGCCTACGACACGAAGAACTGGACGATCGGCGAGGGCCTCGGCCTGACCATCCGCACGCTCGACCACCCGGAGCGCGACACGATCGAGCACGCGGGTGGCCACCCGGGCAGCGTCGCCGACGTCGACCGCATGTTCCGCGAGGGGAGCGAGTACATCACCGAGGAGGGGCAGCCCGAGCCGCACGCCCTCTCGGCCCTGCCGAGCAAGGCTGCCTCGCTCATCGGGCAGGGGCTCGGCCGCGACACGATGGCCAAGATCTACCTCAAGGCCGTGCGCGACTACATGGAGCCGGGCAAGAAGATCGAGGGCCTCGCTTCCAACACGATCCAGAGCGCGACCGACCTGTTCGGCGCCGGTTCGAAGCAGGTCGGCGTCGTGAAGCAGGCCTGGGATGCGGTAGGCGTGCTCGAACTGCTCGATGGCAACGGCGGATCGACCCGCGACCGTGCATCGACGCAGTCGCGCATGCGAACCGAGCCGCCGCTCGGCGCATCGTTCGGCGAGCGCGCCTGACGTCCCCGGTCAGCTCGTCGTGCGCGGGCGGTGTCCCGCCGCTCCGTCAACATAGGGAGCATGGCACCCCGATGGACCTTCACGCACGCGCGCGACGCGACTGACCTCGCCGCGATCGTGCTCGCCGAACCCGAGCCCCGACCGGTGCGGATGCACGGCTACGATGCGCGCAGCGTGCTGCTGCTCCTGCTCGTGGTGGCCTCGCTCGCAGCCGTCCTTGCCGGCATGATGTCGCTCAGGTCGGGGAGCGGTGGGTCGGCCGACGCGCCGGTCACGGCGAGGCCCTCGGCGTTGGCCAGCCTCGACGACGAACCCGTGGCAGACGCGGCGACGGCTACGACGTCCCTCGCCGACACGATCGCCCCCGATGGGGCATCGACGCTGCGCGCGGCCCCGGCAGGCATCGCGCTCGGGGTCGGGCGCATCACGGCCACCCCCGATCCTGCGCGCGGCTCGCTCGTCATTCGCGTGGCGGTGGCCAACGCCGGAACCAACGCACTCGTCGCCGCGACGGGCGCGCGGCTCGTCGTGCTCATCGATGACCAGGTCATCGGCACGACGCCGCTCGGCACGCTCGCCGCGCGGCGGGGGCGGGTCGTCGCGGCGGTTTCGACCTATGCATGCGTGCCCGGCCGCCACGTGGTCACGGCCATTGCCGATGCGACGTCGCGCGTGAGCCACGCGGCCGGGAGCAACGTCGCGCGGAGCGTCGAGCTGACCGTTACCTGCCCGTGACGGGCGGCGCCGGACCCGCTCACGCAGGGTGTTCGCGCCTGACCGTCACCCGCGGATCCAGGTAGGTGATCGCGGCATCCGCCGCGGCCGTGACCACGACCATCGCGAACGCCATGAGCGTCACGATGTCGAGTGCCACGACGATGTCGCGCGTCTGCAGCGATTCGAGCAGGAGCCGTCCGATGCCGGGCAGGCTGAAGACCGTCTCGACCACGACCGCGCCGCCGATGAGCGTCGCGACCTCGAGGCCGATGAGCGTGATGAGCGGTCCGAGCGACTGGCGGAAGGCGTGACGCCAGATGAGGTCGCGGCCCGGCACGCCACGTGCACGTGCCGCCACCACCGCATCCGAGTCGAGGCTCGTCAGCATTCCGGCGCGCTGGTAGCGCATCCATCCCGCCATCTGCACGAGCGCCAGGACCGTCACCGGCAGCGCGAACCGCTGCACGTATTCGACGATGCCCCCGTCGCGCGGCATGCCCCCGACGTAGACCACGGTGAAGCCGACCGTGTCCTTGAGTTTCACGGCGACCGCCTGGAGCACGAGCGCGATCAGGAAGGTCGGCAGGGCCCCCATCGCGATCATGGCACTGGTCACCCACCGATCACCGGGCGTGTCGCGGCGCCGCGCGGCCCAGGTGGCGAGGGGGATGGCGACGAGCAGCGCGAGCAGGGTCGACGACAGGCCAAGGGCGAGCGTGAGCGGCACGCGGTGCAGCACCATGTCGCGGGCCGGTTCGTTCGTGCGGATGCTCGTGCCCCAGTCGCCGTGGAGGAGCCCGCCCAGCCAGTCGCCGTACTGCACGTACCAGGGACGGTCCCAGCCGAACCGATGGGCCATCGCGACGGTGTCGACGTCGCCCTCCTGCCCGAGCGTGGCGAGCGGGTTCGGGCCCATCTGGAGCAGCACGAACAGCACGAAGCTGGCCGTGAGCAGGGTGGCGAGGGTGCGGAGCAGGCGCCTCATTCGTCGACCCACCACGAATCGATGTTCCAGAGGTGTCGGCCCATGGCATTGGGCCGCACGCCGTGCACGCGGCGGTTCCACGCCAGCGTGTCGGGCTGCTGGTAGAGCGGCAGCGTCGGCACGTCGGTCATGAGGATCTCGTCGGCGTCGTGCACGAGCGCGCTGCGCCGCTGGGGATCCAGCTCCCGATCACCCGCGGCCAGGATGCGATCGAGGTCGCGATTGCAGTACTTCGCGTTGTTCTTGCCGGTCCAGTCGGGCGTCCTGGCGATCTCCGAGCAGGAGAAGAGCTTCGACTGGGAGGGGTCCATGCCCTGGGTGTAGGAATACATCGCCAGGTCGAAGTTGCCGCGCGACACGACCGACCCGAAGAAGACCTCGGGCTTCACCGGCAGGATCTCCGTGCGGAACCCTGCCTGCTCCAGCTGTGCGCCGATCAACTGCACCGCCTTGAGGCGGATCGGGTTGCCGCTGGTCGTCGTGA
>JAOPYW010000023.1 GCA_025964405.1 Thermoleophilia bacterium
GCAAAGCCGAACGCCTCATCCAGACACTCCTACGCGAATGGGCCTTCGTGGCCGGCTACCGCGGCAATGCCGAGCGCTGCTCGGCATTGCCGCCCTACCTCGACCACGACAACAACCGCCGCTACCATAAGGCCTGCAAGAGCACCCCATGGCAGCGAGCAGCCTCAGACCTCTCCGCTGTCACCAACGTGTGTGGGCACTACACCTAGCTCATTGCTTGCACTCCGCCCTCCGGGCTCCGCGCTGGCGCACCTCGGCATCCTGCCTCGGTCCTCGCAGATCGCACACCACGTTCACCCTCCCGAAGCAGCGTGGGTCGGCACGAGGATCCGTCGTACGGGTGGCCGGATCGCGCAGCCGCCAGCGAGGACCGAGCCATGGATGGCGAGGTGCGCCCGTGCGGAGGCTGGAGGCCGAAGCACCAGCAACGAAGCATGGCGATGCGCGCATCCGGCACCGCGAGCACTCAGGTAGCTGACGAGCCCAACTGCGCCTTGGCGCGCTGGTACCACTGCTCCTGCGCATCCAGGTCGAGGTCGGCGAACGCGACGCCCGCCTCCTCGGCGAGCGCCATCGCGGTCTCGACCCGGCCCCGGAACCTGGAGGTCGACCCCTCCACCGCGAACTCGGGATCCACGTTGGTCAGGCGCGCCACGTTGGCGGCCGCGAACAGCACGTCACCGAGCTCACTGGCGGTCTGGGCATCCGCGGCGTCGCCCTTGCCACGCGGCAACGTCCCGGCAGCCTCGGCGGCATCGATCGCCGCTCGCAGCTCCCCCACCTCTTCGTCGAGCTTGTCGAGCGCAGCACGTGCGCTGTCGAAGTCGAAGCCGATCGTGGCGGCCTTCTGCTGGGTCTTGCGGGCGCGACCGAGTGCGGGCATCGCCTTGGGGATGCCGTCGAACAGGCCACGATCCTCGCGGGTGCGCTTGATGCGGTTCCACTCGGTGAGCACGTCGTCGACGGTCTCGGCCGCGAGGTTCGCGTCGGCATCGGCACCAGTGGCCTCGGCCCCGAAGACGTGGGGATGCCGGCGCACCAGCTTCGTGAAGTTGCGCACGACGACGCTCTCGAGGTCGATCGACGGCTCCTGCTCGCGGCACCACATCGCGAGGAAGCAGACCTGGAACAGCAGGTCGCCGAGCTCGTCCTCGAAGTCGCCGAGGTCGGGGTGCGCCCCGGCGTCGACCGCGGCCTGGGCGGCGCGCGCCACGTCGGCGACCTCCCACGCCTCCTCGAGCGTGTGCGGAACGATGGTCGCGGCGTTCTGCGCGATGTCCCACGGGCAGTGCTCGCGCAGCAGGAGCGTCAGCTCCCAGAGCGCAGCGACGGCGGCCCCGAGGGAGCCGCCGTCACGTTCGATCGCTGGTACTGGCTGGACGGTCACTTGTCGGTGGACGTCGTCTTCGTGTCGTCGGTCGAGGTCGTCGTGGCCGCCGCGTCGTCGGCCTTCGCGTCGTCGGTCGACGTCGTGTCGGTCTTCTTCGCGTCATCGCTCGAGGAGTCGTCCGACTTCGTCGTCTTCTCCTTCTTGGCGGTGGTCTTCGTGGTGTCGACCGTCTGCGTCCACACGTAGCCCTTGCGGCAGCTGACGTCGTCCTCCGCCTTCTTGCGGACGTCCTTCTGCCACTCGGTGTAGCGATCGGTCTCGTCGGTGCCCTGGATGGTCTTCTTGATGTCGGCCTTCACGTCGGCGAACTTCTGCTTCGACGCGGCCTTGATGGCGCTGCGGGCCTGGATGATGTGGTAGCCGAAGGAGGTCTTGATCGGCGCCGACGTGTCGCCGCTCTGGAAGCCGGCCGTGAAGACCTGCTTGTCGAACTCGGGCACGGTCTGGCCCTCCTGCACGCCGCCGGTCAGCACGCCGCCGGTGGTCTTGGAGCCCGGGTCGGTCGAGTACTGCTTGGCCAGCTTGGCGAAGACCGCCTGGTCGCCACCCTTCACCTGGGCGTAGATGGTGTCGGCGAGCTTCTTGTCCTTCACCAAGATGTGCGCCACTTCGCGCGACTTCTTCGTGACGTACTGGTCGGGATGCTCGTCGTAGTACTTCTGGGCGTCGGCATCGGAGACCTTGACGTTCTTGGTGACGCGCTTGTAGACGGCCTCCGAGAGCTTCTGGTCGCGGATGTCGGATTCGACGCGCGCCTCGGTGTAGCCGGTGCGCTTGAGCTCGGCCTTGAAGGCCTTCTCGTCATCCTTGAAGTACTGCTTCTTGAGGTCGGCGACACCCTTCTTGACCTGCTTGTCGGTCACCTTGATGTCGTAGCGATCGGCCTGCTGGCGGATCAGCTCGCGCTGGATCAGGAACTCGACGGCCTGGCTCTTCAGCGTCGCGAGCTCGTCGGTGCCCTTCTTCGGGAAGTCGCGTGCGTTGTCCTTGTACTGCTGCCTCGCGCTCGTGAGGAGGAGGTCGAAATCCTTCGTCTTGATCGCGGTGCCGTCGACGGTGCAGAACGCGTCGTCAGGGATGCCACCGATGCCGAGCACGCCGTCGTCGCCACCACAGCCGGCAGCGACGAAGCCCGCCATGACGATGGGCAGGATGATGCGGGCGAAAGTGCGTCCGAGGTGCATGGTGCGGTGGTCCTTCAATCGATTGCAATGCGCTCGATCCGAGCAGCGGCGTGACCATACCAGACACACCCCCGGATTCCACGGTGGGCGGTTTACTGCCCGATGCACCCATATCCCGCACCCCCTGATCAGGTTCACGGGAGGGGGTGGCGGCTCAGCGGCCGAGCACGCGCGCAGCGGCTCGCAGCAGCTCGACGGCCCGGGGCGACGCCTCTTCGCGGGTGGTGACGCGCGCGCCCAGCTCCCCGGAATTCGAGTTCCAGACGGCCCACGGGTGGTCGGCCGTGAGGTAGCCGAGCTGCGTGCTCGTGAAATTGACGGGCCCGAAGGCGACGCGCGGCGGGCCGACGACGAGGCGGCGGGCGCCGAGGCGCTGCATGAGCAGGCGCATGCGCCCGAGGTCGACGAGGTTGGCGACGGGTTCGGGCAGCTCGCCGAAGCGGTCGGTGAGCTCCTCCACGAGCGTGTCGAGGCGGTCCTCGCTCGGCGCGAGCGCGATGCGGCGGTGCACGTCGATCTTGATCGCCTCCGACGCGACGTAGTCGGCCGGCACGTAGGCGTGCAGCTTGGTCTCGATGAGCGCCGACTGCTCCTCGACGATCGGGGTGCCCTCCATCTCGGCGACGGCGCCCTGGAGCATGTCCATGTAGAGCTCGAAGCCGATCGCGGCCACGTGGCCCGACTGCTCCCCGCCGAGCAGGTTGCCGGCGCCACGCAGCTCGAGGTCGCGCATCGCGATCTTGGAGCCGGAGCCGAGGTCGGTGAAGTCGCTGAGGGTCGTCAGGCGGGCGCGCGCCTCCTCCGAGAGCTCACGCGCGCTCGGGTAGAACAGGTACGCGTGCGCGCTGCGCGAGGAACGACCCGCGCGCCCGCGGATCTGGTAGAGCTGGGACATGCCGAGCATGTCGGCGCGATCGACGACGAGCGTGTTCGCGTCGGGCACGTCGAGGCCCGACTCGATGATGGTGGTGGCGACGAGCACGTCGAAGTCGCGCCGCATGAGCCCCATCATCACACTCTCGAGCTGCTTCTCGGTCATCTGCCCGTGACCGACGGCGACGCGGGCCTTCGGCACCATCTGGCGGATCTTCTCGGCGGCCTCGTCGATCGTCTCGACGCGGTTGTGCAGGATGAAGACCTGCCCCTCGCGTTCGAGTTCGCGCTCGATCGCCATCGTCACGACGCCCTCGTCGTACTCGCCCACGTGGGTCGCGATCGGCCGGCGCCCCTGCGGCGCGGTCTCGATCACCGTGATGTCGCGAATGCCCGCGAGTGACATGTGCAGCGTGCGTGGAATCGGGGTCGCCGACAACGACAGCACGTCGACCTCGAGCCGCATCTGGCGCAGCAGCTCCTTCTGGGCGACGCCGAAGCGCTGCTCCTCGTCGACGATCACGAGGCCCAGGGCCTTGGGGAGCACGTCGCGCGAGAGGATGCGGTGGGTACCGATGAGGATGTCGATCTTGCCGACGGTGAAGTCGCCCAGGATCGCCTTCGTCTGCTTCGGGGTGCGGAAGCGGCTCACCATGTCGACGGTCACCGGCAACTCGCCGATGCGCTCCCGGAAGCTGCGCAGGTGCTGGTCGGCGAGCACCGTGGTGGGTACGAGCATCATCACCTGGCGCCCGCCGGCGACCGCCTTCACGGCGGCGCGCATGGCGACCTCGGTCTTGCCATAGCCGACGTCGCCCACGATGAGGCGGTCCATCGGGTGCGGCTGCTCCATGTCGTGCTTCACGGCGGCGATGGCCGTGAGCTGGTCCTCCGTCTCCTCGTAGGGGAAGGCGGCCTCGAAGCGCTCGACGACCTCCTCGTCCTCAGGGAAGGCGTGGCCGATGGCGCGTGCGCGCTTGGCATAGAGCGCGAGCAGCTCGCCGGCGAGCTCGTGCACGGCCTGGCGGGCACGGTTCTTGAGCTGGTCCCAGCGCTTGCCACCGAGCTTGGCGAGCGTCGGGGCGCCACCGTCGGCGCCGACGTAGCGGGTGACCTTGCCCATCTGCTCGTGGGGCACGAACACCTTGTCGGCGCCCGCGAAGTCGAGCTTCAGGTAATCGCGCGTGACACTGGCGACGGTCTTGGTCTCGAAGCCGGCGAAGCGCGCGACGCCGTGGTCTTCGTGCACCACGTAGTCGCCGACGCTGAGCGAGGTGAACGCCTGCATGGCCTGGCCGATGCGCCCGGCGGCGCCCGTGTTCGGATCCTGGCCCGTGACCCGCGTGCGGAAGAGCCGGCCCGACGGCACGATCGCGATGCCGAGCTGACGCGAGACGACACCCTGCGCGAGCGGGGAGATCGCGAACCACGCCTCGGGGCGCCCACCGTTCTCCTCGATCGCGGCGGCCTCGGCCGCGCGCGCCGACACCGCGTGTTCGCTCGTGTCGCCATCACCCGCGAGCGCGCGGAGCGGCACCTTGGCGAGCTCACGCGGGTCGACCTTGCGCAGCTGCTGGGAGATGCGCCCGAGGTGCCCTGCGTGCGGGAAGGTGATGACCGTGCGCATGCCACGCCCGATGAGGCCGGCGAGTTCGTTCTCGGCCTCGGCGAACCCGACCGACCCGAAGACGGGTGGTTGCGCGTCGAACTGGTGAGCCTGGCCGGTGCCAAGCGGATCGAGCTGGTCACCGGCGCCCAGCAGGTCGCCGATCGCGGCGCCCGTCACGTAGGAGCCGTCGGGCACGTGCGACGCTGCGAGCTCGGCCACCTGGTCGGTCGCCTCGCGGGAGGTCTGCGCGGCCTCCCAGATGATGAGGTGGGTGCCCGCGAAGGCCTCCCATGCTGCCTCCAGCTCCCCCTCGACGAAGTCGATGACCGGATCGCTGATCGCGCCGGTGTCGCCGCTGTGGGTGGTCCACCAGTCGCTCGCCGACCCCATGCCGCGCACTTCGCTGGCGGGCTCGAAGGTGACGTGCGTGAGCGGCCCGAGGGAGCGCTGGGTGTAGGGCGAGAACTGGCGGATCGCCTCGATCTCGTCGTCGAAGAGCTCGATGCGCACGGGGTACTGGGCCGTGGTTCCATAGACGTCGACGATGTCGCCGCGCACCGCCATCTGCCCGCGCTCGTCGGCTTGCTCGACCCGTTCGTAGCCGGCGTCGACGAGCGAACGCACGAGCTGGTCACGCTCGATCGAATCGGTGACGTCGACCTGCACGGGCTCGGGGCGGGCGGCGGCCTTCGGAACCCGCTCGAGGAGGGCCGCGACCGAGGCCACGACGACGCCGTGCTGGCGTACGACGCGCCGGGCATGCTCACGGGCGCCGATGCGGGCGGGCGATGGTGCGACGCCGGAGCCGTAGCGCACGGCGCGCGAGACGTAGGGCGCGGCGCGGCCAGGACCGAGGTACCAGCCGACCGCGTCGGCGATGCGCTCGGCGTCGGCGTCGGTGGGCGCGACGACCAGGAGCGGACGGGTCTCGACGGGCTCGAAGGTGCCGTCGGGCGAGACCGGACCGAGGTTGGCGGCCGCGAGCAGCAGGGGCAGGAGCGGTTCGCCGACGCGCGCGTGCCCGGCTCCGGTGTCGGTGCGCACGTCGGTGACCCAGGCGATGACCGGAGCCGTGGCGGCTGCGGCCGCGACGACAGGCTCCAGCGAAGAACTGGCCAGGGCTGACGTGTGACTGCTGGACGCGCTGCTCACGAGTGAGGGAGCGTACCGCACTGCGCGCAGGATATGCCTGCCGGGCACACGCAGCGCGGCATCCCGTCCTCCTGCGGATCAGGCCTCGCGCTGCTTCGGGAGGTGCCGGGTGAGCCAGGCGAACGCACGTTGGCCCGGCGTGAGATCGGCATTGACGACCGGATAGGTGTCGGGGAGCGCGGCGTGCTGGAACAGGAGGGGGCCGTGCCCGGCGGTCGGCAGGTTGACGACGCGGTGCGCGCCGATGAACTTGAGCCAGCCCTTGGCGAACTCGCCCTCGTCAGGATACTTCGCCTGCAGTTCGGCGAACTCGTCCGGGGTCGCCGCCTGGTGCATGAGGGCCGAGTGCTCGTGGGCCTTCCAGAACGCCATGCGTGCTCGGGGCATGAGGTCGAACCGTACCTTGGCACGCTCGAGGAGTGACACGCCCTTGTAGGCATCGCTCAGCGCGCCGTCGGGCCGCAGCGTCGTGAGGTCGTCGACTGCGCCGGCCTTCGTGTAGGCACCACCCGGCTGCACGCCCATCGCGGCGACGACGGCGTCGGAGGCCTTGATGTAGTCGACCCATCCCCGGATGGCGACGTTGTCGATGGCGGCGGCGTCGCCACCCGAACGCACGAGCGCCTCCGCACTCAGCGCGTCGCCGATGATGCGCGTATTGCCCTTGATCCACCACGGGTCGTCGACGAGGGCGCCGCGATCGATCATCCAGCGCATCTGGTCATAGGTGACCTGACCGACGCCGAGGCCGGTCGCGCGTACGTACTGGTAGGCCCGGCCCACGAGCGGGAGCTCGGCGAGCTTCGCCACGATCCGGGGCGTGACCCCCTCGGTGCGCATGAACCCGGGGTTGCGGCGGTAGAACGACGCGACCTGCAGGAGGCGCGTCTCGGGGTCGTTGGAGACCGGGATCGACGGCGCATCCGCGGGCCAGTCGTCGGGTCGGTACGGCGGCGCCTTGAGCTGACGCGGCTGCACCAGCACGGCGCCCTGGGCCGTGTTCGACGGCAACAGGCCCGTCATGCCTGGATCGGCGACGGCGGCGCTGAAGTTGGTGTGGACGTCGATGGGCACGTCGCTCCCCACCGCGCGCAGCCCG
>JAOPYW010000028.1 GCA_025964405.1 Thermoleophilia bacterium
GGCCTGCACGGGCACGATCACTTCATCGCTGGCCGTGAACGCGTTCACGGTCAGCAGGCCGAGGCTCGGCGGCGTGTCGATGAGGATGTAGTCGTAGTCGTTCTTGACCGTGGCGAGCGCCTTCTCGAGCATGCGCTCGCGGCCGATCATCGCGCTCAGCGCCAGCTCGGAGCCGGCGAGGTCGATGCTCGCCACTGCGATGTCGCACTCGGGCGTCTTGTGGATGATGTGCTCGATCGGGTACCGATGCACGAGCACGTCGAAGATCGACTTGGGGAGCGTCTCGACGTTGATGCCGAAGCTCATCGTCAGGTTCGACTGCGGATCGAGGTCGACCACCAGCACCTTGTGACCCATCTCGGTCAGGGCGGCCCCCAGGTTCATGGTGGTCGTCGTCTTGGCGACGCCACCCTTCTGGTTCGACAGGCAGATCACGCGACAGCGTCGTTCGTGCTGGTTCGTGACGAAGCGCGGACCATGCGGATCCTGCGCCTGCGGAATGAACGAATGTGAATGACTGGTCGTCATCGGTGGTGCTCCCCTGTCTCCCTGCAGCGTCGAGCCGTCGGTTCCCTGACGACGTCGCTCTTCCGCTCCGTCCCGTACATCGAGACGTGCAGCGGTTTCGTTCCACTCCACGGTACGACGCCTCGGGCATTCCGTCGACGCTTTTCTCCAATAGCGGCCACGAACGCGCCGATGGACGAACTTCTATTGCAACTTGCACTAGTGCGACCTACACTCCGCGCCATGGACATGATCACCACCCGCGGGCTGGCCCGCACGTTCAATTCACGCGGCGGCGACGTCAACGCGGTGCAGGGCATCGACCTCACCGTCCGCTCCGGCGAGATCGTCGGGTTCCTCGGCCCGAACGGCGCCGGCAAGACGACCACGCTGCGGATGCTGACCACGCTGCTCGCTCCCACCGCCGGGGAGGCCACCGTGGCCGGGCACGACCTGCGCACCGCGCCCGACGCTGTGCGTCGGGACATCGGCTACGTCGCGCAGGGCTCGAGCACCGAGCGTGGCGCGACCGTGCGCGAGGAGCTGCTCGATCAGGCCGCCATGTACCGCATGTCGAAGGCCGATGGCGCCGCGCGCGCCGACCAGCTCATCGACGACTTCGAACTGGCCGGCTTCGAGGACAAGCTCATCAAGGAGATCTCGGGCGGCCAGAAGCGCCGGCTCGAGGTCGCCCTCGGCATGGTCCATTCGCCCATGCTCGTCTTCCTCGACGAACCGACGACCGGTCTCGATCCCCAGAGTCGGGCCAACCTGTGGCAGCACGTACGCAACCTCCGCGACAACCTCGGCTCGACCGTGTTCATCACTACCCACTACCTCGAGGAGGCCGACGCGCTCTGCGATCGGGTGCTCATCCTCGACGAGGGGCGCGTCATCGCCGAGGGCACGACCGACGAGCTCAAGGCCGCACACGGCGGCGACACGATCACGCTCACGGTCGATGGGGAGCCGGGGTCGGCACATGCGGCGATCGGCGAACTGCTGCCGGAGGCTCCCACCGAGCTCGACCACCACACGCTGCGGATCACCGTGGTCGACGGCGACCGGCTCCTGCCGCAACTGCTGCGCGACCTCGAGGCACGCGGCGTGCAGGTCACGTCGGTGCTGCTCGACAAGCCGAGCCTCGACGACGTCTTCCTGAACATGACCGGCCGCTCGCTGCGCGACGCCTGACCACCCGGAGCTTCACCATGCAGACCCTGCGCGACACCGCCCTCGTCTACCGTCGATCGATGCGCCTCAGCATGCGCGTGCCGATCTGGATGGTCTTCTCGCTCATCCAGCCGATCATGTACCTCGTGCTGTTCGGGCCCCTGCTCAAGCAGGTGGCGAAGACGCCGGGCTTTCCCGACGGCAACTCCTGGAACATCTTCGTGCCGGGCCTGCTCGTGCAGCTCGGCATCTTCGGCACGTTCTTCGTCGGCTTCGGGCTGATCGACGAGATCCGCTCGGGGGTCATCGAGCGCATGCGCGTCTCGCCGATCAGCCGCACGGCCATGCTGCTCGGCAAGGTGCTGCGCGACTGCACCGTGCTGCTCGCCCAGACGGCGCTGCTCACCGTGCTGGCCATCTCGTTCGGCCTCGACGTGACATGGGAGGCGATCGTCGGCGGGCTCGCGATCGTCGTACTCCTCGGCACCACCTTCGCATCGATCTCCTATGCGATCGCGATGGGGGCCAAGGACGAGGATGCGCTCATCGGCGTGCTCAACTTCTTCACCGCACCGCTGCTCCTGCTGTCGGGCATCCTCCTGCCCATGACGCTCGCGCCCGACTGGCTGCAGAACGTCGCGAAGGTCAACCCGATCAGCCACGTGGTCGACGGCCTACGCGCCCTCTTCCAGGGCGACATCGACGGCTCCACGGTAGCGGTCTCGTTCGCCGTGTCGATCGGCATGAGCGCGGTCGCGATCTTCCTCGCCACCCGCACCTTCCGCAACGAGAACGCCTGATCCGTGTCGCCCGGTCCCGGCATCGCCCTCGCCAACCGGCCACGCGACCTGGTCGACGTGGCGGTGCTCGGGCTGCTGCTCGAGCGTGACCGCCATCCCTACGAGATGCAGCGCACGCTCCGCGAACGCGGCACGACCTGGATCTCCGGGCTGCCCCGCAGCCTCTACCACTCGATCGATCGGCTGGTGCGCGACGGGTTCATCGAGCCGCGCGAGACGACACGCGAGGGTGCGCGCCCTGAGCGGACGGTA
>JAOPYW010000042.1 GCA_025964405.1 Thermoleophilia bacterium
GCACGGCCGCTTCGGCAAGCGTTGGGCCCAGATCGCCGAGCGCTACGGCGCGACGGTGCACCTGCATGAGACGGCCAAGGGTCAGCGCCCCGACCCCGACGAGGTGGGAGCCTTCGCCGCGAAGTTCCCGAACGCACGCGTCGTGTTCGCCACGCACTCCGAGACCTCGACCGGCGCCGTGTCGGACGCCGAGGCGCTCGCCGCCTCCATCAAGGCGCAGGCCGGCGACGACCCGCTGCTCGTGCTCGACGCGATCAGTTCGCTCGGCGCATCCGAGATGCAGGCCGACTCCTGGGGCTGGGACAGCGTCATCGCCGGCAGCCAGAAGGCGCTCATGGTGCCGCCAGGCCTCGGCTTCGCGTCGATCTCCCCGCGCGCCCTCGAGCGTGCCCGGGAGACCACCGAGGGCCGCTGGTACTTCGACTGGGCCAAGACCGTCGACGCGCATCGCAAGACGCCGCCGTCGACCCCCGTCACCCCGGCGCTCACGATCATCCTCGGCCTGCGCGTCGCGCTCGACATCATGTTCGAGGAGGGCCTCGACAACGTCTACGCGCGCCACATCCGACTCGGTCGCGCCACGCGTGCGGCCGCCCAGGCGCTCGGCTTCGAGCTATTCTCGCCCGACCACGACAGCTCCACTGCCCTGACCGCGGTCAAGGTGCCCGAGAGCGGGTTCGATGGCGCGAAGCTCCCCGGTAAGCTCAAGGAGTACGGCGTCACCATCGCCGGCGGCCAGGACGAGCTCAAGGGCCGGATCTTCCGCCTCGGTCACTGCGGCTGGGTCAACGAGCTCGACCAAGTGCTGATGATCAGCGCGCTCGAGCGAGCACTGGTGGAGCTGGGGTACGACTTCGAGGTGGGCGCAGGCGTGGCCGCGGCCCAACGCGAACAGATCGCCAACAACACCGAGGTCACGGCATGACGGCGACGTCACCAGCCGCACAGACGGAGACCATCCCGGCCGGCGAGCGACCACGCGTGCTCGTCGCCGAGGAGCTGGCCCCGGCAGGTATCGCGGCGCTCGAAGCACGAACCGACGTCACGATCGGTGCCGGCTGGAGCCTCGACGAGCTGACGAGCCGCATCGCCGAGTTCGACGCGATCGTCGTGCGCTCCGCCACCAAGGTGAACGCCGACCTCATCGCCGCAGGCACGAGCCTGCGCGTCGTGGGTCGCGCCGGGGTGGGCGTCGACAACGTCGACCTCGAAGCCGCCTCGGCGCGCGGCATCATCGTCGTGAACGCGCCGACCTCGAACGTGCTGTCGGTCGCCGAGCACACGCTCGGGCTGACCCTCGCGCTCGCCCGCAACGTCGCGCGCGGCGACGCCACGCTGCGGGCCGGCACCTGGCAGCGCTCGAAGCTCGGTGGCATCGAACTGGCCGGCCGCACGCTCGTGCTGCTCGGCATGGGCCGCATCGGCCAGCTGGTCGCGGAGCGTGCCAAGGCATTCGGCATGCGCGTCGTCGGCTACGACCCGTTCGTGTCGGTGGAGCGCATGCGCGGCCTCGGCATCGAACGTGCCGAGACCATCGACGAGGCGCTCGGCCAGGCCGACGTGCTGAGCCTGCACATGCCGCTCACACCCGACACGCGTGGGCTCATCGGCGCCGAACAGCTGGCGAAGCTGCCCGACGGAGCGCTGCTCGTGAACACGGCGCGTGGTCCGCTCGTCGACCTCGACGCCCTCGACGCCGCCCTCGTGGAGGGTCGCATCGGTGGCGCTGCGCTCGACGTGTTCCCGACCGAGCCGCCGCCCTTCGACCACCCGCTGTTCACGCGCGAGAACGTGCTCGTGACTCCACACCTGGCCGCCTCCACCGAGGAGGCGCAGGATCGCGCGGGCGAGCAGGTCGCCGAGCAGGTCGTCGCCGCCCTCGTCGGCGGTGTCGTCACGAGCGCGGTCAACGTGCCCGCGATCGGCCCCGAGGACCTCGAGGCACTCCAGCCGTGGGTGCCGCTCGTCGCGCGCCTCACCCGCCTCGCCGACCAGCTCGCCGACGGCGCGCCCACCCGCCTGTGCGTGCAGGCACGCGGCGAGATCGCGGCCTACGACGTGCGCATGCTCTCGACCGGCGCCCTCGTCGGGCTGCTCTCGGGCGCGACCGAAGACGCCGTCAACGTCGTCAACGCGCCCCACATCGCCGAATCGCGCGGCCTCAAGGTCGAGGCGACCACGGATGACGCCGCCAAGACGTTCCGCTCGCTCGTCGTGGTGAACGTCGATGGCGACAACAGCTCCGCCGAAGTCGTGGGCACGATCATCGGCGCGAACGACCGCCCCTGGCTGACGCACATCCTCGGCCACTCGATCGACATCGAACTCGTGCCGTACATGGCGTTCTTCCAGTACTCCGACGTGCCGGGCGTGGTCGGCAAGGTCGGCTCCGCGCTCGGCGCCGCCGGTGTCAACATCGCCAACATGGCGGTCGCCCGCTCCGGCACCGACTCGGCGCTCATGGCCGTCAGCTTCGACGAGGCCCCCGACGCCAGCGTGCTCGAGACGATCACGGCGCAGGGCGACTTCACGCTCGCCAAGCTCGTCTCGCTGGCCTGACCTCGTCAGCTTCACGAAGCAGTTCGGCCCACCGCGGCCCTTAGGTGCTGCGACCCGTAACGGCTCGATGACGGGCGGCGATACCATGAAGACGCGCCCCCCGTCAGCTCCCCCGAGGTCGACGCTCCCATGGCAACACCGACAGCTGCATCAACTCCGCTCGACGCACCCGACGTGGTGCCGCTCGCGCAGCCGTTCATCAACGGACGCGAGGTCGAACTCGTGACCGAGGTGCTGCGCTCCGGCCAGCTCTCGATGGGTCCGATGCTCGCGCGGTTCGAGGAGCTGTTCGCACGCTTCGTCGGCACGCGCCACGCCGTCGCCGTCTCGAGCGGCACCGCCGGCCTGCACCTCGCCTGCTCGACCGCGGGCTTTGGAGTCGGCGACGAGGTCATCACGAGCCCCTTCAGTTTCGCTGCGAGCGCCAACGTCGCGCGCTCGACCGGCTCCACCGTGACCTTCGCCGACATCGACCCCCACACGCTCGGACTCGATCCGGAGGCCGTCGCGCACGCCGTGACGAGCCGAACGCGCGGCATCATCCCGGTCGACGTGTTCGGGTGGCCGGCCGACATGGATTCGCTGTCGGTCATCAGCGCCACGCACGGCCTCGCGATGGTGCAGGACGCCCGCGAGGCGCTCGGTGCCACGAGCCAGGGGCGCATGGTCGGCACGGCCGGCGTGCCCGCCGTCTTCGCCTTCCACGCCGACAAGCAGATCACCACGGGTGAAGGAGGCATGCTCGTCACGGATGACGACGACCTCGCAGCCCGGTGGCGCTCGATCATCGACCAGGGGCGCACCGACACGGGCCGCCCGCTCGAGCACGGCGACCTCGGCTACAACATCCGCCTGTCGGACCTCGCCAGTGCGCTCGGCGTCGCCCAGCTCGAGAAGCTCCCGCGCATGCTCGCGCTGCGCCGTGAGATCGCCGCCGAGTACACGCGCGGGCTCGCCGGCGTCGACGGCATCACGACCCCGCGCCCCGACGGCGAGGGCACCGTTCGCTCGTGGTTCGTCTACTGGGTCGTGCTCGACGAGGCGCTCGACCGCGCCGAGGTGCGCGCGCAGCTCACCGAGCGCGGCATCGAGACCACGCCCTACCTGTCGAGCATGCACCTGCAGCCGTCGTTCCGCGAGCTCGGGTATCGGGCGGGCATGTTCCCCGTCGCGGAGTCCATCTCCGCGCGCTCGCTCGCGCTGCCGTTCTTCCCGCAGATGTCGCCGCACCAGCAGGATCGCGTGATCGGCGCGCTGCGCGACATCCTCGGCGCGTGAGCGAACGGCTCGGCCCGGGTGGCTGGCTCGACGCGCACCGGCACCCGGCCGAGATCGCGCCCGACCTGCTGGGGTGCACGCTCGTCTGCCGCGGCACCGCAGCGGTGATCGTCGAGGTCGAGGCCTACCACCAGGACGAGCCCGCCGCGCACTCCTTCGGCGGACGCCCGACGCCGCGCACCGAGGTCATGTTCGGCCCGCCCGGCACGCTCTACGTCTACTTCACCTACGGCATGCACTGGTGCGCCAACCTCGTGACGGGTCCTGAGGGCTCGGGCGAGGCCGTGCTGTTCCGTGCCGGTGTCGCGCTCGCTGGCGAGGAGCTGATCCGGGCACGGCGCGCAGCGAAGCGGGGTGTCGACCCGGCGCGGCTCAAGGCGAAGGAGCTGCTCGCGGGACCAGCCCGCCTCGTCGAGGGCCTCGGCATGCTCGCGGCTGACAACGGGCGCCTGATCGTGCGCGGCGACGCGTCGTCGGTGGAGGAGGCGCTCGAACTCGCAGGTGACGGCCCCGTGCTGGTGCGCGACATCGACGCGGCGGCGTCGGTGGGGATCGACATCCCCGTGGGCGACGACCTGTTGATCGGGCCACGCATCGGCATCAGCAAGGCGGCCGAGCTGCCCTGGCGGTTCGGGGTTCGCGGGTCACTGCTGTCGAAGCCGTTTCCCATCGGCTCCTGAGACGACGACGGGGAGCGGCCGGAGCCGCTCCCCGCGTGCCGAAGCGCCTGCTGGCTCAGGGGCAGCCGTAGTTGCTGCCGAGGTGCCACAGGGTGTCGAGCACCGTGTTGCCACCCCACGACGAGCCGTTGTAGCGCTGCATGAGCACGTCGGCCGACTTGTACGACGACTGTCCGTCGCAGGCGGTGTCGGGGGTGTCATCGCCCAAGATGAATGATGAGCCCGACGACTTGTAGATGTCGTTGTACGGGATGACGACGGTGCCGGTGGAGACGTACCGCCGCCACAGGTCGACCCATCCGCGCAGGGGAGCCTGCTCGTTGCAGCTGATCGTCCCGCCACCTTGGACCATGCGTGTGGTGCCAACGGTGTGGAACACCGGGTTGTCAGCGCTTGCGGAGCAGCTCAGCGTACGTGCCTGCTTCTTGCGGGCCGAGCGGCGTTTGGCCTCGATCGAGACTTCATCGGACGTGAGCCGGCCGGTATCGGGAAGCGACGTGCCTGAGAGCTTCGTGCCGGTCACCCAGATCTTGTCGACCGCAAACTGGTCGGACTTGCAGATCAGCATGAGGCGATACACCTCACGCAGGTAGCTCTCGTTGGACGCGGACGGGCGTTCCTCGGCCAACTTCCGCCCATATTCGTGGCGAGCAGCGTACGAATCGTCGCACGTCTGACCATCAGCGCCGACTGTCTCGACGGGCGCCGCCGCTCGATTGTGAGGCGTCTTGGCGCCTGCCACGGCGGGAGATACGCAGGCCATGAGTAGGGCGAAAATCGTCACTGTGCC
>JAOPYW010000055.1 GCA_025964405.1 Thermoleophilia bacterium
CACGGGACTGCTTCTCAGTCCGATGATTGCCGCAGCCGCGATGAGCCTGAGTAGCGTCTCAGTGATCGGCAACGCGCTGCGCCTACGCACCGCCCGCGTCTAACGCTCGAGGGCCGCACATGGGGCCCCCACTGACGACGGTGGAGGCCAGGGCGCGACGCGACGAAAAAAGTGGCACAATAAGTGGCAGTGGAGCAGCAATAGCGGCAACACGAGCAACATCGACAGACGCGAAAACCGCCTGTCAGAGCCAAATCGCACATACGAGCGTTGTGCATTTATCCACTTTCACGCCGGTAACACGGGTTCGAATCCCGTACGGAGTATGAACGTGAAAACCCCCGCTCGCGGGGGTTTTCGTGTTTCGTGGGGGCCGCGCTGATCCGCGCGCAGCGAACTAGCTGACGGCGTCCGCGGTCTCGAAGTAGAGAGACTCGGAGAGCTCACGGTGCGCGTCGACCTGAGCGAGCAGGTCGTGCGCCACCTGCTCTGCGCCGGGCACGGCATCGGCGCCCGCGACCCAGCGGAAGGGAGGCTCGTCGCTGTCGATCAGCCCCACGAGCGCGGTGGCGAGCTTGGCGGGATCGCCGCCTTGCTGACCGTTCATCGACTTCCATGCCGTGATGGTCTGTGCCGTGCGCTCGGCGTAGTCGTCGATCGACAGCTCGGCCCAGGTCGTCGACGTCTCCTCGAGGAGGTCGGTGCGGAAGAATCCCGGCTCGACGATCGTGGTCCTGATGCCGAAGGGCTCGATCTCGGTCCGGATCGACTCCATCCAGCCTTCGAGGCCGAACTTGGAAGCGGCGTAGGCAGAGCAGAACTCCTGGCCGACGAGGCCCGCCATCGAGCTGATCGTGACGACATGCCCGGAACGCTGGCTGCGCATGACGGGGAGCACGGCCCGAGTGACGTGCATGGGGCCGACGAGATTGGTCTGGATCTGCTGGTCGACCTGTGCCGGGCTGAGTTCCTCGAAGAACCCGGCGTAGAAGTTGCCGGCGTTGTTGAGCAGCACGTCGATGCGGCCGAACCGGGCTAGGGCGACGTCGACGGCAGCCGTGATGCTGGCCGGGTCGGTGATGTCGAGATCGGTGGTGAGTAGCTGGTCGTGGTCGCCGAGTGATTCGCGGACCCGTGCCGCGTTGCGGCCGGTGGCGACGACACTGTGGCCTGCGCTGAGTGCGGCCTGTACGAGGTCGACGCCCATGCCGCGCCCCGCTCCGGTGATCAGGAAGATCTTGCTGACTGCCATGTTGGACTCCTCGACGTGGTGGGGTGTGCGCTCCTCATGGTGCGCCCATCCACGCATAGAATCCAATACTCCTTTTTGAGGTGTGATAGTTATTGACTATGGATCCTCGTCGTCTGATCACGTTCCGCGAAGTCGCGCACGAGCGATCGTTCTCGCGTGCTGCGACCAACCTCTCGATCACGCAGCCATCCGTATCGCACCAGATCGGGATGCTGGAAACGGAGATCGGGGTGCGCCTCTTCGACCGGGGGCGAGGCGGCCTCCGCCTGACCCACGCGGGCGAGGTTCTCCTGGAGCATGCCGATCACATCTCATGGCGCCTGGAGCTCGCCAACGCCCAGATCGCAGGGATCGCTGGAGCCCGCCGCGATCATGTGCGAGTGGGTGCGTTCCCGACCTCGCTTGCGGGCTACCTCCCAGCTGCGGTCGCGCGCCTCATCGAGACCGGCAGCGATGTCGAAGTGCAGCTGGTCGAGGTGACTCCGAGCAAGCTCGAGCCACGGCTGCTGAGCGGCGAGTTCGACATCGCGATCTCGTATGGAGATGGAGCAGGTGAGCGCGCTGAGATCGCCGGTGTGACACGCATCGACCTCCTGCAGGACACGTTCCTGATGGCAATGTCGCGCGATCATCCGCTCGCAGGGAGCACCGATCCGGTGGAGCTCACCGCGTTCGCCGACGACGACTGGGTGCTCCCATCGACCGACGGCTACCTGATCCAGGTGTGCCGCGACGCGGGGTTCGAGCCGCGCGTTGCATCGGTCACGTACGACCCCTTGGCATCACGCGGCCTGATCTCGCGAGGAATCGCCGTCGGTTGGTGTCCGACGTTGCTGGCCCACGACATGGAGGGGCTGGCGCTCCGGCCGATCACTGCGGAGATGCCCCGGCGCGATGTGTTCGCGTTGCTCCCGCCGGGCGAGCCACATCCCCGCGCGCACGCTGTGCTCCGCGCCCTCACAGACACCGCACCAGCCTTCGGTATCAGCTCCGCGCCGCCGGCATACAGAATCGCTATCGCGCCTCGAAATCAGTGATTTGCCTCGGTCGAAGTTCGGAGGGGACGGTGGCAATCGTCACCGGAGCAAGCAGCGGCATCGGCGCGGCAACAGCTGAGCAGCTTGCCGCCGAAGGGGCCCGAGTGGTGCTCGTCGCGCGCCGCCTCGACCGCCTCGAGCAGTTGGCCGCAACGATCGGGGCGCACGGCGGTACGGCGCTCGCAGTGGCAGCTGACATCTCCGGCCGCGCCGATGCAGAACGCATCGTCGGATCCGCGATCGAAGCCTATGGGCGCGTTGACACTCCTACCTGACCCTGGCCTACGCCGATGGCGACAAGGTGGCCATGAACGTCGCCTTCTACTACATGGCCAACGCCGGGGGTCGCCTCGCCGGCACCGTGGCATCGGGAGCGCCTACCAGTGGCGCGGCCTGGAAGCGTGTCTGTGGGCCGCCGCCCTGTCGGTGCTGCTCGCCGGCGCGCTCTCGCTGTTGTTACCGCGCTCGCCGGCTCCCGGCGTCGCTTCGTGATGTTGTCCGGCGCGGGCACGCTGTCTGCAGCAGAACGTACACTGCGTGAAGCATGGGGCGAACGGAGCACACAACTCGAGAGGCAACGCCAAGTCGGCGTCGTGACGACTACGGCTTCTTCGGGCCGGGGTCGCCGACCTGGGAGGTCTGGACGCACCCGACTGCGTACATCGGGTTCCAGCGGGCCGTCGTCATCGAGACGCTCGACCCGTTCCTCGCGGCGGCGGTCAACCACGTCGGCGGCATCTACACCAATCCGTCCCGACGCATCGACCGCACCGCGCAGTACTTCCTGACGGTGGCCGTCGGCGACGGACGGTCGGCGATCGAGGCATCCGACACGATCATGCGCGTGCACGCGCGCGCAGTCGGCATCGAGCCGGTCACGGGGCGACCGTTCTCGGCGAACGACCCCGACTCCCAGCTCTGGATCCTGGTCACGGCGTGGCATTCGATCCTCTACTGCTACGAGCGCTTCGGACCAGGCCCGTTGAGCCGTGAACGTGAGCTGCGGTACTGGGAGGAATGTGCCATCGCTGCGGAGCTGCAGACGATCGACGTCACGCGGGTGCCACGATCCCGCGCCGCGGTGCGCGAATACCTGATGGACGAGAGCGCGCGGCTCGCGCTGTCAGCGGATGGACACGCGCTGTTCCACTACCTGCTTCGTCCGGGATTCCTGCCCAGCTCGAAGGTCAACTCGATCATGTGGAACTGCACGCGGTTCGCCACGACGGCCACGCTCCCGAAGTGGATGCGCCGCATGGCAGGGTGCCGGCAGTCGCGGCTCACGGATGCCGTGGTGACCGTCATCACGCGTCTAGCGGTCCGGCTCTGGTCGCATCCGCGACGCATGCTGTGGGTGCTGCGCTACCTGTCGCCGTCGGGTCACCCACTGCTCGCCGAGGCGCTGCTGGGCGAACCGCCACGGCGCCAGGAGGTCGTGACGCCAGCACAGGCTCGCGCCGAAGCAGGCCCTGCCGTCGTCGTCGAGGCGGCCCACTAAGGCTGTTCACGCGGTCAGGTGCAATCGACGACGCCGTTCGCGATCAGCGCGATCGCGCGAACGACCTCTGCTCGACGCGGTCTGGCAGGCCACGTGCCGGGGTATGTTCATGAAGGACGATCGACCGAGCGCGGCACTTCGTAGTCAGCGTTCTCCGACATGCAGGAGTGCTGACAGATGCCAGACGACGCGGGGGTGATTCGGGTCGGACTGATCGGCTATGGACTCGCGGGCGCTGTCTTCCACGCTCCACTGATTGAAGCGGTAGCGGGGCTCTCGCTGCGCCTGATCGTCACTGGCGACACGGTGCGCGCGACGGCGGCGCGTGACCGCCACGTCGGGGCGACGATCGTGTCCTCGCCAGATGCCCTGTTCGCGCGGGCCGACGAACTCGACCTGGTCGTGATCGCAGCTCCCAACCGCGTGCACGGCGAACTCACGCGCGCTTCGTTCGCTGCGGGGCTCGACGTCGTAGTCGACAAGCCGATGTGCCCGACGGCCGCCGAGGCACGCGAGCTGGTCGAGCTGGCTGGCGAACAGGGGCGCATGCTGACCGTGTTCCAGAATCGTCGCTGGGATTCGGATGCATTGACCCTTCAGTCGTTGATCGACGCCGGTTCACTCGGGAAGATCCATCGCTTCGAGTCTCGGTTCGAGCGATGGCGACCCGTGGTCGGATCAGGCTGGAGGGAGCAGGGCGACCCCGCAGAAGGCGGAGGCATCCTGCTCGACCTCGGTCCCCATCTCATCGATCAGGCCCTGCACATGTTCGGTCGAGCGGACGTCGAGCACGCGGAGGTCGGTGTGGTCCGACCCGGAGCGCAGGCCGACGACGACGTGTTCATCGCCCTGCACCACACCGACAGTGGGGTGCGCTCCCACCTGTGGATGAGCGCCGTCAGCGCGCAGCCGGGTCCGCGTATGCGGGTACTCGGGGGCAGGGCCGCGTGGGTCAGTCGGGAGATCGACCCGCAGGAGGCGTCGCTCCGATCGGGGGCCGATCCTCGCGCAGCAGGTTGGGGATCCGTCCCTCGCACGGAGTGGGGCGTCCTCGGCGCTGCACCCGGTGATCCATCGGCTGGGCACCCGCATGCGCCGGTACGGGGTAACTACGTGGCCTTTTATGAGGGCGTCATGCGCTCGCTCCGGACCGGGGCGGAGCCGCCCGTGGATCCGCTCGACGCCGTGCGCGTACTCGAGCTCATCGAGATCGCGCGGGCGGGGCTGTTCGCGCGCGACCGTGCGCGCTAGGAGAAATCGTCTGCGTGCTGCAGCGCCAAGCCTTGGAGCTCGCGAACGGCCCGGATGGCGGACGCGGCCGGCTCACTGGTCTCGTTGAGCGGAAAGACACCGGTCACGATATCCAGGGCCGGGGCTCCGAAACGCTGGATCTGGAGCGCGATCTCGTTGTTCCTCAGGCCGCGAGGGAGGGTTCCGGGGCGGAGTTGTCCGAGTTCGGCCAGTTGTTCGACGAACTCCGTCGCACGAACGCCCGCAGCACGTACGGTGGGATTCGATGACGTGCCGCCCTGCTCGAAGATCGGTGATCCCAGGATGTTGATCGTTGGGAGAGTTGCCTTGCGCGCGTAGACGTACTGGTCCGGCGTGCTCGTCGTGACCGAATGCTGGCGTGGCAGGCCGATCGCATTGCGATCCTGCCAGGTGGCATTCATCATCGAAGCGTGGATATCGGGACGCGCGGTAGGGGAGGCGGTGGAGGGCATGCCACGTCCTCGTCCAGCTGGAGCCCGACCGAACAGCACGGGCGGCGAACTTGGCCACCCAGCGGCATCTCGCTGGCCGTCAGCGGAAACGGATGCACCGAACGTCGCACAGCGGGCCCCCACCATCGACATCGCCGAGGTGGAGGCCCGCTGGAAACCGGTGCGTCAGCCCACGGGCTCCGGCACGATGCGCAGCCACGGGCGCGGAGCGTCCCAGCCGTCGGGGAAGAGCTCCTTCGCCGCCTCGTCGGTGACCGAGCCGGCGATGATGACGTCATCGCCCTTCTGCCACTGCGCCGGGGTTGCGACCTTGCTGGTGGCGGTGAGCTGCAGCGAGTCGATGACGCGCAGCACCTCGTCGAAATTGCGTCCCGTGGTCATCGGGTAGATGAACACCAGCTTGATGAGCTTGTCCGGTCCGATGACGAAGATGTTGCGGAGCGTCTGGTTCTGCGCCGCGGTGCGGTCGGTGGAGGTGCCGCTGACGTCTGCGGGGAGCATGTCGTAGAGCTTCGCCACGTTGTGGTCGGTGTCTGCGATGAGCGGGTAGTTCGGCGCCGTGCCCTGGGTCTCCTCGATGTCCTTCGCCCACTTCGCGTGGTTGTCGAGCGGGTCGGTCGAGATGCCGATGATCTTCACGCCGCGCTTGTCGAACTCCGGCTTGATCTTGGCCATGTAGCCCAGCTCGGTCGTGCACACGGGCGTGAAGTTGCGCGGGTGCGAGAACATGACCGCCCAGCTGTCGCCGATCCAGTCGTGGAAATCGATCGGGCCCTCGGTGGTCTCGGCGTGGAAGTCGGGGGCGGGGCTGCCAATGGTGAGGCTCATTCGTACTCCTGGTTCAGGCGCGGAAAAGGTCATCGTAGCCGTATCCCAGTCGCTCGGCGCGCGATGCGACCGGTAGCGGCATGGCGCTATCGTAGCCCACGAACGGCGTTGGCATGCACTACTTCCCAAAAGACAGCTTCGTGCGCCCGTTCAGGTGGGTTCAGGTCGAGCCGGCTCGCATCGGTAGAGTCGCCGCATGAACCTGCTCCAAGCAATCGTGCTCGGCGTCGTCCAGGGCCTCACCGAGTTCCTCCCGATCTCCAGCAGTGGCCACCTGCTCATCGTCCCGAAGGCGCTCGGCTGGAAGGACCCAGGGGCCGCCTTCACCGCGATCATCCAGCTCGGCACCATGTTGGCCATCGTGATCGCGTTCCGCCGCGACATCGCCGAGGTCGGTGGCGCCTGGGTCTCGAGCCTCTTCCGCCCCGAGCGCCGAGGCACGCCGGAAGCCCGCCTGGGGTGGGTGATCGTCGTCGGCACCATTCCGATCTCGGTCGTGGGGCTCCTCCTGAAGGACCACATCGAAGGCGGCGCGCGCAACATCGTGATCGTCGCGATCGCGCTCATCGTCGGCGGCATCATCATGGAGATCTGTGATCGGGCGACGCGCGAGGATCGCACCATCGAGACGACCCGCGTCAAGGACGGGTGGATCATGGGCGCGGCACAGGCACTCGCCCTCCTGCCGGGTGTCTCACGCTCGGGAGCCACGATCAGTGCCGGCCGCGTGCTCGGGTTCGAACGAGCCGCTGCCGCGCGAGTCTCGTTCCTGCTGTCGATCCCCGCCGTCGTGCTGAGCGGCCTCGTCGAGCTCAAGTCCGCGCTTGGTACGCATCTCGATGTCGCACCCGTCGTGGTCGCGACGATCGTCTCGTTCGTGGTCGGCTACGCCTCGATCCGCTTCCTCATGGACTACCTCGGCAAGCATCGCCTGACCGTCTTCACGGTGTATCGCATCGCGCTCGGCGTGATCATCCTCGTCGTCGTCGCCGTCAACTAGCCCGCGCCGCGCTATGGAATGGCGAGCGCGGTGAGCTGTACCGTCGTGGTGTACGCGCCTGCCGCCTGGTTCGAGGGCGCGTTGAGGCGCATGGTCAGCTCGAGCGTGTCAGTCGCTGTGCTGTAGGCCGTGCGTTGGTGCAGCAGTAGGTCGACGGCACCGAGGCCGGTGTAGCGATTGTTCGCTACGTCCGTCTCGGGGAACGGTCCCGTCGCGCCCCACTTCGCGAGCCGGCCGCCCGATGCATCGCGGACCGTGAAGCCGAGGCCGAGCGGCGACGATGCCGCCCAGAGTGCCGGTGCGCTGAGGTACGACTGCATGTCGGGCACCGTGCCGGATGGCGTGCCGGTCATGGCTACGGTGTTGGAGCTGTCCTTGGCGAGGAGCTGGTATCCATTGGGATCGTTGCTCGCAACCTGGATGGAGGAGGTCGCGAACATGTCGATTCCGGATGTCACCTGTCCGAGGTTGACGCTCGTCGGGGCCGTCACGCTGATCGTCGTCACGGAGTCGGTCTCGATCCAGTCGTTCGACCAGGTCGACCAGTAGTCGTTGACCTTGGTGTGCAGGCGCATGCGGGTCCAGTAGCGTGCGCCAGGCCGCAGGATGTCGGGCGTACCGGCAGCTGGCGTGCCGTAGACGGCGTCGCTGCAGCGGGTGGCGTTCGCGCAGTCGGCGCCGATCGCGATGCCCTGCCCCGATCCCGTGCCGGTGTCGTGGAGGATCTGGAGGTGGGGCCGCTGGGTGCGGTAATAGCCCTGTATCGCTCCTGCGCTGAGCGCCATGGGCGAGAAGCGAACTTCGTCGAGCTCACCCGTGAAGCGCTCCGCGCCTGCGGTTGCGCTGCCGATCGTCATGGGGCCTGCCACCGCGTCGGCCCCTGATGGGAGCGCGAGCGGCCCGGCGGCGAGCACGCCGTCGACGTAGAGGCTGAGCTGGTTCGCCGCAGTGACCGTCATCGCGGCGTGGTGCCACTGGCCGTTGACGAGGCCGGTCGCCGTGCGACACACGCTGCGTTCGAGGTGGGCGGTGCTGTCGGTGACCGCCGCGCAGAAAGTGCCGGCCCCACGGTCGAACTCGATCGAAAAGTTGCAGCGACTACCGCCACCGCACGAGTCGGGCGATCGCATCGCGACGATGGGGTAGTTCGTGTCGAGCGAGGAGGTGCGGAACCACGCGTCGACCGAGAAGTCGTTGGTCTTCGTGATCGCTGCGGAGGAGGGAACGGTGATCGACCGTGTCGTGCCGTCGAGGGAGATCGCCTGCCCGAAACGACCGGTCGTGTAGGTCGCTGTGCCATCCCACGTGCCGACCGCCGCGTAGCTCCCGTTCGCGTCACCGGCCGTCGCGCCGTCGAAGTGCCACACGCCCCCGGCCTGCTCCGGCGGCGTGGTCCAGGTCTGAGCCTGATAGCGATCCATCGTGACGCCCCCCACGTTCTGCCACGACGTGTGGCAACTCGTTGAGGAGATGGGCGGCGTTTTCGGTGGCGAGGGGTTGGCACGACCCGTGCCGACCTGTGCATTAACGTCGTCGGCGAGCTGGGTCGTCGGCGGCGGGCAGGTCGGCGGCACGACGAAGGAGATCTCACTCGACTCCGTGGCTCGTCCGGCCCAGTCGACGCCTCGCACGCGGAGGTAGTACGTGCCGGTCGCCGGGAAGTTGAGCGTGACGTTGTGCGCGAGACCCGAGTAGCTGGAG
>JAOPYW010000091.1 GCA_025964405.1 Thermoleophilia bacterium
GGTGGAGCAGAAGGATGGTGCAACCCGTGCGCTCGACGATTCCAACCGAGCCATAACCGAGCCTTCCCATCTCGTGACTGCTGTTCTCGTCGCCTTGGATGGAGGAGGCCAGGGAATCGATCACCAGCAAGCGCAGTCGGTTCTCCCTTATCAGCGCCTCTAAATTGGCCAGCCCATGCGTCTCGTCGAGGTAGTCGCCCGAGCGTCCCGCGAACGCAAGGAACCGAGGATTTCTGCTGAGGCCGAACTTGCCAGCAGTATTCGCGATACGCGCGATCGTTGAATCCCAATGGAGCCAACCCGCGTGCAGGGGACGCATCTCAGGAGTGATGCCGAGGAAGTCGTCTCCATCCAGCAGGCGAGCGCATAGCTCCATCGCAAACAGCGTCTTGCCGCCGCCCTTTTGAGCGACGAGTAGCGCAACCTCCCCCTGCGAGAGCAGCCCGGGAATCATCGTAGGGAGAGATTCGGCAAGCCCCGCAAGATCGATGGGCTGCCAGCCATGTGTCGACGCTGAGGGCGTTTTCACCTGGGCCGCGACTACCGCGTTGGCCACATTCAGGTAGGAGCCTCCAGAGGAATAGAACTCTTGCACCGGGGCCGCCGCCGCATCGATCGTGGGATACGGACCAATTGCCACCATGAGATCCAAGGCGGTGCCGTGAGTGGCGCACCCTCTGCACCTATAGGTCTCATCGCTCGTGTCCACCACAAACGCATCTGACTTACAGGCAGGGCATCGGCCGTGGCGGGTCGATGCTCCGGATTCATACGAACAGAGGTGTCCCGTCATTAGTGACAGCAGGGCATCGGCCTTGATGCGTTCGATCAACATACTCAGTTGCTGGTCTGTCATCGAAGCGCTCCTTGGGTGTTTCTGTCACCCGAACGTGGTTCTGGCGAAGACCATGGCCATCGCTGTTCGCTTGCTGCGCGATCTTTGCTGCCAACTTCGCGTCGCAGCATCGTCGAGTACCACAGACAGAGATCAGTGCCGTCACCGCCGCGCTGACCGTTGCACTCCTGACATGCGGGGGCCACGTTGAACGACGCGTGCATTCCGCCGAGCTTGATCGGGATGAGGTGGTCGAGCTCCCATGCCTTCGCCGTATTTGGTGCCCAATCGACGAGGTCGTCGCCGCACTTCCAACAAGTCCGCACCTTTCGCAACTCAAGTAGCGCGCGCTTGGTGAGCAGTGGCCGCCCGTCGCCGATGTCGAGGAGGGCGTTCTTGCCGCCGGTCCGCGTGGCAGTGCCCCGTGACTTAGACCAGAAGGAGGCCGCAGGCTTTGCGCAATCAGGGGAGCACGTCAGCGACGAGTACTCCACCGAGGAGCAGTCGGTCCCCACCCTGCGCTCCAGCTCCGCGAGGTCCACTTGATCAAGGCACCGCGCAATGCCGGTAAAGGGTGCCGACCAGCACCAGTGGCAAGTTCCGCTGACCTCAAACGATGTGCGTGGATGACGGTGCAATCCCTCGGCAGACAAGGAGAGAACCACCTCGACCGAATCGCATACAGGGCATGCGCCGCCGTCGTGATGTTCGAGCGTCTCTAGAAACTCACAGCCATTGACGGCGCACGTGGCAGTTCGGCGCGCGCGTAGATAGTCGGTCTCGCAAGTGTCGTCGCAGAACACCAGCTCCCTGTTGGAGCCGACCTCGTAGCCCCGATAACCGCGCCCAGCCTGGACCATGACCCGGTGTAGAGGAGAGTTGCAACGACGCGACCCTTTCGCGCTGGCGCTATGCACTCGCCCAGTCGGCCCACGTTCAGCGGACGTATAGAAATCCCGCACCGCCTCTCGTCGCTCGGCGAGACACCTGCCGGAGTGGTACCACGCACGTTCGCGGCGCTGGTAGATCCGATCGGTGTGTGGGGATCCGACGCCCAGAATGACAGCTGAACCGCAGCCCCGGCACGGCGCGTGCGTACGACGTGCGCTCATGCGCGCCCCTTCGCTTTTGCTTTACGCGCCGACGACAGTGCTGCGGCCTTGTTGACTGCAAGCCGACGTTGCTCGTCGAGGCCGTCCTGCCAGTAGTCCCCGGCCTTCCTGATGGCATCGCGAAGGTGGATCACAGTCGGATCAGTCAGCGCGACATTCCGACCGACCTCCTCAGCAGCGTCAATCACGTTACGCACGTAGCAGTGGTACGACGGGCCATTCGGGCGAACGAGAGCCACCTCTGCCCCGCTGATAGCCGCTTCGCTAAGACAGGAAGAAGCCGAAGCCTCCGCCAGCACCCGGCGCAAGGCCGAGGTCGCTTTGCCGCTCTGGCGACGAAGTGCCTCGTTCTCGATTTCGGCGCGGCGGAGTGAGTTGACGATCATGGAAGGCGACGGCATTAGTGACGCTCCCCACGCGGCACGCTCGACGGTTGGCCATAGCCATGGATCCCGAGGCCTTCGAGAAACGGACCGGTGAGAACGACGCGACGACGACTGCCGATCATGCGGCTTGGAAGCATGCCGTTACTGAGCTTTGATTCCTCGTAGGAACGAACTCGGCCCAGTCCGATGAGAGATCCCGCGAACGGGATCGCCAAGGTTGGCGGGAGCTCCAACAGCTCCGCAGGTGACATGTTCGGCTTCATTGTTTCCCCCTGTGTTGCCAACGACGCTTGATGCAACGTTGGTACACATATGGTGCCGAAGAGGGTGTACGCAAATAGCCCCAATACGCGCAGGCGAAAGGGCCCTTCCCCATATGAGAAGTGGTCAGTGGCCTGTTTGTCGTGGGGTAACCGTCGACTGCCTCAGGCTTCGCGCGGAGGGAGGCCAATCGGTGGGTACACGCCTTGTGACCAGGACTGTTCGGCGCGCCCAAGATCGACTAGGATGGAGTTACTGAAGGCCGGAGTTACGGTCGGTTTGTTACCAAGTCGTTACTAGCGGCGATGCGGTCACTCACCGAATATGCCGACTTGCAGGGTAAGGGCGTTTAGCTCAGCTGGGAGAGCAACTCGTTTACACCGAGTAGGTCGGCGGTTCGAGCCCGTCAACGCCCACTGTTTCGCGTACGATCCCGGCATGAAGCCCGCTGCCGCACTCGCCCTCACCACCCTCGCGCTCGCGTTCTTCGTCACCGCATGCGGCGACGGCTCCCCATCCTCGAAGCGTGCGTCGACCGCCGCGACGACGGCATCCACGCCCGCGAGGGCGCCGCGACTCAAGGTCGTGGCGGCGCTGTATCCGCTCGCGTGGGTGGCCGAGCAGGTCGGCGGTGGACGCTACGACGTCACCACGCTCACGCCGATCGACACGCAGCCGCGCGACTACGCGCCCAGTGCGGAGGAGCTCGATGCGCTCCGGAGCGCCGACGTCGTGCTCTACGCCGGCGGGGGGTTCCAGCCGAAGCTCGAGGCGGCCCTGGCCGATGTGCCAGCCACCAAGCTCGACATCCTCGACGCCCCGGGTACGCAGCCGCAGCCCCCGGCGGCCGGCACGCCCGAAGCCGACGCCGGGTTGGCCGTCGACCCGCGACTCTGGCTCGACCCGATCAGGTTCCGCACCGTGGCCCTGTGGTTGAGCGGCCAGCTCGACGGCGCCGATGCGCGGGCCATGGCGCAGGAGGTCACCGGCGTCGCCATCGACTACAAGTTGCAGCTCGGCGGCTGCACGGCGACCCGCGTGACGGTGCTGACACCCAGCTTCGGGTACCTCACCGACCGCTACGGGCTCACGCAGGTGCGCGGCGACGCGGGGCCGACGAAGCTCGACCGGCTCGACGCGGTGTCGGTCGATGCACTCGATGCCGGGGCCGACTACGTGTCACTGCAGCACGACAACGCGGTGGCGCTGCGCGCGGGCCTCGGTTGCCCGCCACTCGGCGGCGACTGACACAACCGTGGGTTCAGTGGGTGTGTGCGTGGGCCGAGGCATCCTCGACGCCTCGCGCGCGACAGTCTGCACAGATGCCACTCAGTTCCACCGCGTGCTGCGGGGCGGAGAAGCCGTGGGCCGCAGCGACGTGCTGCGCCCACGTGGCGAGGTCGCAGTCGCGCAGCTCGACCACGGCGTGGCAGCTGCGGCAGGTCAGGTGGTGGTGGTGCCCGGGTGCGCAGTAGCGATAGCAGGTGCTCGTGCCCTCGTGGTGGAGCCGGTCGAGCACGCCTGCGTCGGCGAGTGCGTTGAGCGTGCGGTAGACGGTCGCCATACCGAGCTGGGGATGCGCCGGGCGGAGCCGTTCGTGCAGGGCCTGTGCGGTCGTGTCGTCGCGCTCGGCGATCATCGCGTCGAGCACGGTGATGCGCTGCGCCGTGACCCGCAGGCCGCGCGAGACGAGCACTTCAGTGGCATCGATGGCGCGAGCGGCGGCCTGGCTGTCGCCCGAGCCGGTCATGCGCGCCGCAGGGCCGCACGCACGAGCACCGCGGCGAAGAGGGCGGCAGCGGTCAACACGATGGTTCCGCCCGGCGCGAGGTTGTTGTAGTAGGCGACGGTGAGCCCGACCGCCGCGACGATCGCGCCCAGCACCGAGGCCAGTGCAGCCGTGGTGCGGAGGCTGCGTGCGAGCGGTCCGGCCGCCATCACCGGCAGCACCATGAGTGCGCCGATGAGCAGCACGCCGACGGTACGGATCGACACGGCGACGGTCACCGCCGCCAGCACGGCGACGAGCACGTTGAGCGCGCGCACGGGAAGGCCCGTCACCCACGCGCCTTCCTCGTCGATCGCCACGCCCGTGAGGGGGCGCCAGAGCACGAGCACGATGACCGCGATCACGGCCGCGAGCGCGATCGTCAGCGCGAGGTCACGGTCGTCGATGGTCAGGATGGAGCCGAAGAGGTAGCTGTTGATGCTCGCGTTGAACTGCCCCGCCGACGAGATGAGCACGACCCCGCCCGCGAGACCCGAGTAGAAGAGCAGTGCGAGCGCACGGTCACCGGCCGCCAGGCGGCTCGAGCGAAGCCACTCGATGACCACCGCCCCGACGATGGTCACGACGAGGGCCGACAGCACGGGCTCGATACCGAGCACGAGCCCCAGGCCCACGCCCGCGAAGGAGAGGTGTCCGAGGCCGTCGCCGATGAGTGACATGCGCCGCTCGACGAGCAGCAGCCCCACGAGCGGCGCGACGATGCCCACGACGATGCCGACGATGTAGGCGGTGCGCATGAAGTCGAGGTCGAGCGGACCCACTACGCCTCTCCGCCGTCGAGGTCGCGGTCGTGCGAGTGGTCGTGCGTGTGTGCATGCGCGTGCGCAGGGTCGTGCCAGCGCGCCGAGAGCTCGCCGGGGAGCCCGTCGAACTCGATGCTGCGGTTGACGAGCACGAGCCGGTCGACGTGGTGCTCGACCGCGCCGAACTCGTGCGACACGTAGAGGATGGTGACCCCCAGGCGCCGGTTCAGGTCGCAGAGCAGCTCCGCGAACGACTCCTGCGAGGCGGCGTCGACGCCCGTGGTCGGTTCGTCGAGCGCGAGCAGCGTGGGCTCGCCCGCGAGCAGCTTGGCGAGGAACACGCGCTGCTGCTGGCCCCCGGAGAGTTCGCGCATCCGCGAGCGCGCCCGATCGGCGAGCCCCACCTGCTCGAGCGCGGTCTCG
>JAOPYW010000117.1 GCA_025964405.1 Thermoleophilia bacterium
TCGTGGGCGCTCACTCCAGTTCGTGGTCCTCGACGCGCGAACTCGAGCCGCCGGCTGCCTTGTGCAGCAGGAAGGTACGGATGAACTCGTCGAGGTCGCCGTCGAGCACGGCCTGCACGGCACCCGTCTCGTGGCGGGTGCGCAGGTCCTTGACCATCTGGTAGGGCTGCAGCACGTACGAGCGGATCTGTGAGCCGAAGCCGATGTTCTGCGCGCCGCCCTTCTCCGCGTTCACCGTCGCCTCGCGCTCCTGCACCTTGAGCTGGTAGAGCTTGCCGCGCAGCATCTTCATGGCGGTGTCTTTGTTCTGGTGCTGCGAGCGCTCGTTCTGGCACTGCGTGACCACGCCGGTCGGCAGGTGCGTCAGGCGCACGGCCGATTCGGTCTTGTTGACGTGCTGGCCGCCCGCGCCCGAGGCGCGATACGTGTCGATGCGCAGGTCGCTCGGATCAATCTCGATGTCGTCGAGCTCGACGTCGTCCTCGAAGAAGGGTGCCACCTCGACCTGCGCGAACGAGGTCTGGCGACGGTTGGCGCTGTCGAACGGCGAGAGGCGCACGAGCCGGTGCACGCCGCTCTCGGCGTTGAAGATGCCATAGGCGTAGTCGCCCTTGACGGTGAACGTGGCAGAGCGGATGCCGGCTTCCTCGCCCTGGCTCTCGGCATTGAGCTCGACGCTCATGCCGCGCCTGTCGGCGAATCGCGAATACATGCGCACGAGCATCTCGGCCCAGTCCTGGGCGTCGACGCCGCCCTCGCCGGCCTGCACCGACACGACGGCGTTGCCCGCGTCGAACTCGCCCGTGAAGAGTGCTTCCTCCTGCACGACGTCGAGCTGCTTCACCAGTTCGGGGATCGAGGTCTCGAGTTCGACGAGGAGTTCCTGCTGGTCGGCGATGTCACTCTCGCGCGCGAGTTCGATCGTGGCCTCGACGTCGCCGACGCCTGCCTCGAGCCGCCGGAAGTTCTCGACCTTGCGGGACAGCCGCGTGCGTTCGGAGCTGACCTTGGCCGCGGTCTTCTGGTCGTCCCAGAACCCTGAACCGCTCATCTCCGCATCGAGCTCCTCCATGCGCAGCGCCGACCCCTCGGGATCAGCGAGGCGCCGAACGGTGTCGAGCTGGGTCGTCAGCGCGCTCAGCTGGGCGACGTAATCCTCGATGGGGCGGGCAGTCTCGGTCATGCCTGCATCCTACTCGCTCGTCGAGGCCACGGCCCGTGCCGCATGATCGCGGCTCACGCGCGCCATCGTCAGCGCCACGACGGCGACGACCACCATGCCCGCGAGCACGAACTCGACCCCGGTCCAACCGGCGCGGTGCAACACGAGGGCGATCACGATCGGGGCGATCGTGAAGGCGGCCGCGTTGAGCGTCGTCTGCATACCCAGCGTCGATCCGGTGCGGCCTGCCGGGGCGAGCGAGGCGGCCGCGGCGACGCCGACGCCCTGCCACGTGGTCGACAGCACGAGGATGAGGCTCAGCAGCACGCCGTCGACGGAGGGGTCGGTCACGAGCACCGCTCCCACGACGAGCGCGAACACTCCCACGAACACGCCACGCAGCAGGGCGAGCCGGTCGCGCACGCGATCAGACCACACGCCCAGCACGACGCGACCGGCCGCGCCCACCAGCTGTGCCGCCGCGAACGCGAGTGCCGCACGACGGAGCGTGAGCCCTGCCTCGTCGACGAGCTGCAGGGTCAGGAACGACGCGATGCCGAGCTGCACGAACGCCACGCTCGAACAGCCGACGGCCAGCAGCCACAGTTCGGGTCGTTGGAGCGGCGAGCGGCCGCGCGGCAGCGGTGCGGCAGTGTCGGCGCGCTGAACGTGCTCCACATGCGCGAGCGCGACCCACAGCACGAGCGCGACCACGAGCCCCAGCGCGGCGAAACCGACGAGCGCCCACGCGAAACTGGCGACTTCGACCGCTGCCGGCACGGCGAGCCCACCGACGACGCCGCCGATCGGGATCGCGGTATGCCGGATCGACAGCACGGTGCCGTGCTGGTGCTGCGGGAACACTGCCGAGATCGCGCGTCCTCCGGCGGAGTGGGTGGCGCTGCCGAACGCGTTGGTGACGAGCAGGAGACCCGTGAGGAGTGGTACGTCTCCTGCGTGCGCGGCCCACGCGGTCGCGAGCGATGACGCCGCGAATCCGAGGAAGGCGACCGCCAGCACACGTCGTTCGCTCGTGTGATCGGCGAGCACGCCCCAGCCGTACGTGCCGAGCATGAGCCCGGCGGGCGCGCCCGCGAGCAGGAACCCCAGCTGCTGGGTCGTCAGGCCGAGGTCGGTGCGCAGCGCCGGCGCCGCGGCCCCGAGCCCGAACTGCATCGCCGCAACCACGAGGTTCGCGAGCGCCACGGCCGCCAGCACACCCCACGAGCGGCGCGTATCAGGTTCCAGAGTTGTCAGGCGGTGCTGAGACAAGGAGCAGGCCGATCGAGAGGCGAAGGGCGTACTGAAGTACGTCCGAGCCTCGAGGAGGTCTGCGACGCAGTATCAGGGCCGCCTGTCAGCCTTGGCCGTGGCAGTTCTTGTACTTCTTGCCCGAGCCACAGGGACACGGCTCGTTGCGTCCCACGGCGTTCTCGACCCGGCGCTGCTCGACGCTGGGTGCGCCCTCGTCGGCGAGGCCCGCTTCCACCCGCGCCTCGTCGAAGCCGCTGGGCGACTCCGATGGCGACGAGTAGTTGAGATTCGCAGCGGGGCGCGCCTTGACCGCGAGGCCTCCCGTGGAGCTGGATGCCCCACTCGATGCACCGGTCGAACTGGTTGAGCCGGCGTCTGCCGATCCCACCTGGGCCGCCTGTGACTGCTCCTCGCCGGAGCCCTCGACGTCGATGCGCAGCAGCAGCGACACGACCTCGGAGCGCACGCTGGCCTGCAGCTCCTCGAACATCTGGAAGCCCTCGGAGCGGTACTCGTTGAGGGGATCCTTCTGGGCGAAGCCGCGCAGGCCAATGCCGTCGCGCAGGTAGTCCATGTTGTCGAGGTGCTCACGCCAGCGGCTGTCGATGGTCTGCAGGAAGACGATGCGCTCGACCTCGCGCATGGTCTCGGCGCCGGCCGACGCCTCACGGCGTTCGTAGTGGGCGACGGCGTCTGCGTAGAGCGCCTCCTCCACCTGCTCGACCTGCGCGTCTTCGCGACCCTCGAAGTCGGAGCGCTGCACGGAGACCGGCCAGAGGGCGTTGCAGAACTTCCACAGCTCCTCCAGCTCCCAGTCGTCGGTGTACGGAGTGGGCAGGTGCACCGAGACGGCGCGCTCGATCTCGTCGTGGATCCAGGCCAGCACCTGGTCACGCAGGTCGGCGCCGTCGAGCACCGCACGGCGCTCGTCGTAGATCACGTGGCGCTGCGTGTTGAGCACGTCGTCGTACTTGAGCACGTTCTTGCGACTGACGAAGTTGCGCTCCTCGACCCGCTTCTGCGCGTTGAGCACCTGCTTGCTGAGGATGCTCGCGTAGATCGGGACGTCGTCGCCCTCCTTGTGGAAGCGCGCGAGCACGTTCTCCATGCGGTCGCCCGCGAAGATGCGCACCAGGTCGTCCTGCGCGGAGAGGAAGAAGCGGCTTTCACCCGGGTCGCCCTGTCGACCCGATCGACCGCGGAGCTGGTCGTCGATGCGGCGACTCTCGTGGCGTTCGGTGCCGAGCACGTAGAGGCCGCCCAGCTCCTTCACCTCGTCGGTGAGTTTGATGTCGATGCCGCGGCCCGCCATGTTGGTCGCGATCGTCACGGCGCCGGGGTGACCGGCGTCGGCGATGATCTCGGCCTCCTGCTCGTGGTGCTTGGCGTTGAGCACGGTGTGCTGCACGCCGTTGCGGCTCAGCTCCTTGGAGAGCGCCTCGCTCTTCTCGACGGCGATGGTGCCGACGAGCACGGGCTGGCCCTTCTCGTGCCGCTCCTTGATCTCGCGCACGATGGCCGTGAACTTGCCGGCCTCGGTCGGGAAGATGAAGTCGTTCTCGTCGAGGCGCTGCACGGGGCGGTTCGGTGGGACCTCGACGACGTCGAGCCCGTAGATCTCCTTGAGCTCCGCAGCCTCGGTCGACGCGGTGCCCGTCATGCCCGCGAGCTTGTCGTACAGCCGGAAGTAGTTCTGGATCGTGATCGACGCGACGGTCACGTTCTCCTGCTCGGGCCGCACGCCCTCCTTCGCCTCGATCGCCTGGTGCAGGCCCTCGCTCCAGCGGCGACCCTCCATGATGCGACCCGTGTTCTCGTCGACGATCTTGACGGCGGGCTCGCCCGTCTCGTTGTCGGGAACCACGACGTATTCCTTGTCGCGACGGTAGAGCGTCTGCGCCCGGATCGACTGGTTCAGGTGGTTGATCAGCTGCGAGTGCTCGGGCAGGTAGAGGTTCTCGATGCCGAGCTGCTGCTCGGCGAGGGTGACGCCCGCCTCGGTCGGATATGCGACGTGGAGCTTCTCGTCGAACTCGTAGTGCTCACCCTCCTGCATCTTGCTCGCGATCTTCGCGAACTGGAAGTAGGTCTCCGGCGCCTCCTCCGGCTGGCCGGAGATGATGAGCGGCGTGCGCGCCTCGTCGATGAGGATGGAGTCGGCCTCGTCGACGATCGCGAAGGCGTGGTCACGCTGGAAGATGTCGTCCTTCGAGTACGCCATGTTGTCGCGCAGGTAGTCGAAGCCGAATTCACTGTTGGTGCCGTAGGTGATGTCGGCGGCGTAGGCGGCTCGCTTCTCATCACCCGGCTGCTGGTTGCGCAGCGCCGCCACGGTCAGGCCGAGCGCCGTGTAGAGCGGGCTCATCCACTCCGAGTCGCGCTTGGCGAGGTAGTCGTTGGTCGTGACGAGGTGCACGTTGCGACCGGAGAGCGCGTTGAGGTAGAGCGGCAGCGTGGCGACGAGCGTCTTGCCCTCGCCCGTCAGCATCTCCGCGACCGCCCCTTCGTGGAGCGCGATGCCGCCGACGAACTGCATGTCGAAGTGGCGCATGCCCATCGATCGCACCGAGGCCTCGCGGCAATTCGCGAACGCTTCGGGGAGCACCGAGTCGAGCGATTCGCCCTCCTCCTGCACACGCTTTCGCAGCTCGTCCGTCTTCGCGAGGATCTCCGCATCCGTGAGCTTCTGGAAATCGGGTTCCAGCTCGGTGATGCGCGCAGCGCGCCGTACGAGTTCTTTGACGCGGCGGCGCTCGCTAAAAGCGAGTGCTCGTTCCCACCAAGGTCGTGCTTCAGCCATGAAAGGAGACTACCCGATGGGCCGCGATCCGAACGGGCGATTCGAATGTAGCCGAAAACGAGCGATGCCCCGACACCGCGCTGAGCGCCTGGTGTCGGGGCATCTGCCCGAACTTCGTTGCGATGCGGCTGCTAGTTGGAGGCGGCAGCTCGCTGTGCGGATTCGGCCAGGGTCGGCTCGATCAGTCCGAACTGACCGTCGTCGCGCTTGTAGAGCACGCTGGTCTCGCCGGATTCGTCGTTGACGAAGACGAAGAAGTCGTGGCCGACGAGCGACATCTGCTCGGCTGCCTGCTCCGGGCTCATCGGTCCGAGGCTGAACTGCTTCGTCTTGACGATGCGAAGCTGCTGATCACTGTATGCCATGCCGTCCTCCGGGATCTGTGTGGTGAATTCTGCGCCTTCCGGCAAGTCGCCGGAACCGTGGCCGTTGTCCTGCAGCGCGCCCTTCCAGCGCCCCTTGCTCTCGTGGCTGTGGGGTCCGCCGTGGCGGTGCTGCACCTTCTTGTCGTGGTACTTCTTCACCTGTCGTCCGAGCTTGTCGGCAACCAGGTCGATCGAGGCGAAGACGTCGTGCGACGTCTCACAGGCACGCATCGCGCCGCCCTTGGTCCAGATCGTCGCCTCTGCGACGTGATTGTCGGCAACCCGAGGGTTCTTGTGCTCGGTGATCTCGAGCTCCATGCGCGTGACGTCGTCATCGAGCTGGAGCGAGAGCTTGGCCAGTCGCTTCTCTGCGTACTCCTGTACGCGTCGCGACACATCGACGTTCTTACCCTTGACCAGTAGCTTCATCAGGTGCTCCTTGCGGTCTTGTCATGAGGTGCACTGGTCGACGGTTGGTGCGGTCGAACCGGCGCATCCTTCCTCGGAAGGTCCCCATGACGTCTGGCGTGAAAACCGTGAACCTGCACAAAGTGCCGGGCTCCTACGGTCTTCCTACAGTGGATCGACGGTCGCCGTCACGGCGGTCGGAGTACGGCATGCACGAATGGAGGCTCGCTTTCATCGCGGGGTGGACGGTACATCGGCATTCGAACCACTGTTCCTGAGCCGAATTTCCGCGCACCGTGCGGGTTTTCGGCGGGAACTTCGGCCTGCGTGCCTTCGACACCATCCATGCCGGGTTCACGCGGTGCGCGCGGCGCGAACCTCCGCGGAACTCCCACGATCGCCCAGGCGACGGGTCGGTACCACGCGAGCTCGAGGAGCCGACACGCTTCGTCGAGCGTGGCCCCCGTCGTGCACACGTCGTCGATGAGGAGGGTGATCGGCGCATCGCCCGATGGGCGTGCACCCGCGAGCCTGAACATGCCGCACACGTTGCGCGCACGTTCGTGCTCGTCGAGTCCGCGCTGCGCCCTGCTGCGCTCACGCACGAGCAGCTCGCGCGACGGCAGCCCACACCTGCGCGCGATGCCGCGCGCCACCTGTTCCGGGAGGTGCCCGCCACGCACCCTGCGTCGCCCCGGGTCGGCCGGAACCCAGGTCACGAGGTCGATGCGCTGCGCGAGCGCGTGGCGACCGCCGAGCCGCTCGACCAGCACCTCGGCGAACACGTCGCCGCCAGCGCGCCACCGGCCGTGCTTGGCGAGCCGCACGAGCCGGCCCGCTGCACCTTCGTCACGCAGCGCCGCGCGCGGCGCGTACGCAGTGGCGCGCAGCTCCCCCATGCAGTCGACGCAGGGCTGGTGGAGCGACGCGGTGCCACACCCGGGACATCGGCCTCCGAGCAGGCAGGCGAGCAGGAGACGGAGCAGGCGAGACGCACGGGGGATCCACATGCAGGCAGCCTGGGGCGTGCTGCCGCACGCGTAGCGCGCACCTCGTGCCGAATGTGTGCCGAACGACCCACGAGGCCGCGCGTGTCAGTGAGCCGCGAGTTCGGTGGCCCACGCCTCGAGACCGGCGAGGCTGCCGAAGGTGCCCGATGCGATGACGACGCCGTCGGGCACGCGTGCGCCGGGCAGGATGAGTGCCGACGCGAGGTGCACGCCCGATCCGACGTGCGCGCCCGCGCCGACGATCGTGCCGAAGCCGAGCGACGCGTCGCCGGCGATGGTCGCAGTGGGATGCACGAGTACACCCTCGCCGTCGATCGACGTCAGGTCGGAATCGTCATGGTGCACGCCCAGGTCGATCGCACCGCTGACGGCAGCGACGTTGGAGGCACGCCACTCGTCGAGGTCGCCGATGTCGTTCCAGTAGGCGTCGCCGATGTCGTGGGTCTGCAGGTGCATGCCCTCGGCGAGGAGGCGCGGGAAGAGTTCGGAGCCGAAGTCGGTCAGGCCCCACTCGGCGCAGCGATCGAGCGCGCGCGGGTCGAGCACGTAGATGCCGGTATTGGCGAGGTTGCTGTGTGCGGTGCCCGGCGCGGGCTTCTCCTGGAACCCCGTGATGCGGCCTGCGTCGTCGACGAGGGCGACGCCGTATTGCGAGGGATCTGCGACCTGCACCACGGCGAGGGTCGCGATGGCACCCGATTCGCGGTGCGTCCGCTCGACGGCCGCGAGGTCGACGTCGTGGATGCCGTCGCCGCTCAGCACGACCACCGGCTCGTCGCCGTCGCGCAGTGCCTCCTGGGCGTGGAGCACACCACCAGCAGTGCCGAGCGGCGCATCCTCGTGCTGCCAGTCGAGCTGCACGCCGTAGGCGGAGCCATCACCGATCACGCCCGTGAGCACGTCACCGAGCCAGGAGGCATTGGCGACGATGTCGCGATATCCGTGCCGCGCGGCGAGCCGCAGGAGGAACCCGAGGGCAGGTTCGTTGGCAACGGGCAGGACGGGCTTGGGTACCGCGAGGGTCCAGGGCGCGAGACGCGTTCCCTTGCCGGCGGCCATGACGAAGATCGAACTCATGGGGCGAGCCTACCCGTCGCGCCGATGGCCGCCGGCAGGGGGACCCGAAGGGTTACGTAGGAATGCTTGCGATCAATACCGCTCCGTGTGACGTGCGGCTCCAGTAACCGTGCCGAATGACCGATAGCCACCGCGTGGACGCACCTTCACGACATCGATCAGCGCACGATTCGGCCTTCACGCTCATCGAGCTGCTGGTCGTGATGATCATCATCGCCATCCTCACGGCCGTTGCCGTTCCGACGTTCCTGGCGCAGAAGAGCACCGCCAACAAGACCCAGGTGCTCGGCAACGTCAGCAACATCAAGAAGGCGATCCTCGCCTGCGGCGCGAACAACAACGACGGCGCGCTGACCGGGTGCGCCGAACACACGCACATCTGGGACTACGAGCCGTCGGTGCGCCACCTCCTCCGCAAGGGATCGGGCGGCTGGTTCGCGCCCGACGGCCGGAGCTACTACGACGTCGACGGCATCGACGAGACGGGCGCGATCATCTACTCGCCCGGGCGCACGCAGCCGCTCTACGGGTTCCAGGTCACGACGGCGATCCGTGACGGCGACAAGGAGATCGTGTTCCGCCTCAAGCACGACGTCGACGGCAAGGTCGTCAAGGAGTGCTACTGGAACGGGCACGCCAAGGGCCCCGTTGCCGGCTCCCGCATCTGCACCAACGGCACCTGGTAGACGACGAGGGCCCCGGAAGCGAACTCCCGAGGCCCTCGTGTCAGTGCAGTTCGAGCGTTCTCGCCTCGACCCTTGGGTCGCGACTACGTCGCGACGACGCAGCGCCTTGCTCGGTCATGCTTGAGCAAGCTCAGACATGACGCTCGAAAGTCACTGCTCTCACGTGCCTTCGTTCCAGCTCGCCAGGTACTTCGCCTGCTCGGGCGTGAGGGTGTCGATCGTGAAGCCCTCGGCCTCGAGCTTGAGGCGCGCGATCTCGGCGTCGATGTCGGCCGGCACGTTGTAGACGGCGTTCTCGAGCTCCTTGTAGTTGGCGAGGAGCCATTCGAGGCCGAGCGCCTGGTTGGCGAACGACTTGTCCATCACCGTCGCCGGGTGGCCTTCGGCCGCGGCGAGGTTGTTGAGGCGGCCGT
>JAOPYW010000131.1 GCA_025964405.1 Thermoleophilia bacterium
CCGACGAGGACGAAGAGCGATGCGAGGGTGTGGCGCTTCATGCGATGGAGCTGCTTTCTCTGACGGCGGGCTTCGCCGGGCACGCTACCAGCGCGGCGCGGTCGTCGGGGCGACGACGTTCGGTCAGGCGCCGGGCAGGACGACCCGCAGGCTGTCGAGGAAGGTGAGTGCGTGCGGGAGCATGAGCACGAAGCCGCGCGGCTCCATCGCCTCGCGCTGGCACGCGGCGAGCACGATGCCGGTCCACATCCACGCGACGTAGTCGGGGTCGACGTCGGGTCGCGCGGTGCCGGCGGCGATCGCCTTCGAGACGGCCTCGGAGACGCGGTGCAGGTGTCGACGTTCGATGTCGATGAGCGCGTCATGCACGGCCGGTTCGGTGGCGAGGGTGATCGCCAGCTTGCGGAGCTGCATCATCTCGGCGTACGCCGCGTCGGCCATGATCGGCGGGAGTTGGCGATGCAGGTTGACGAACATGTCGCCCTCCTGCGCGAACAACGCGTCGAACCGCGCCTCGATGACGAGGTAGACGTCGGCGAGCGTCTCGGCGAAGAGCGCCTGTTTGCCGGAGAAGTGCTTGTAGAGCATCGGCTCGCTGCACCCGGCGGCCTGCGCGATGCGGGCAGTGCTCGCACCGTGGTACCCGGCCCGGGCGAACTCGCGGCGCGCGGCGGCGAGGATGACCTGGCGCCGCTGGCTGCCACTCATGCGCGGACGCGGCGCGGGAACGTCGACGGTGCCCGTCGTGGCGATGTCGGGCTCCTGCGCTTCGCTGGATGTCGTGGCGTCGCTCATCTGAAGGTGTGTACGGCGCGTCGTTCGGGTAGCTCGCGGGCATGTCTTCACCGACGTGCACTCAGGTACACATTGCCACATGGTGGCGTCGGGCGGTGCGACTGCTCGCTTGCACGGCTTGTTTGGTGGTCACACTACCCACTGCGGCGGTGTTTGCACATGCCACGCTCGAATCGATCCGGCCCGCCGACGAATCCACGGTGGCGGCCGCGGTCGACACGGTCGAGCTGCACTTCAACGAACAGGTCTCGGTCGCGTTCGGCGGCACGAAGGTGTGGGGGCCCGACGGCGAGCGCGTCGATTCCGGCAAGGCGAGCAGCTCAGGCGGTGACGTGCGTGTGCCGATCGACTCCGACGCGCGCGGCACCTACGCCATCTCCTACCGCGTGGTCTCGGCCGACGGGCACCCGGTGCACGGCGCCTCCACCTTCCACGTGGGCGAGGCCTCGGCCAACGACCTGAGCCAGGAGAAGGCGCTCGCCGCCTCGCGCAGCCACCCCGGGCTCGAACGCGGTTTCGGCGCGGTACGCGGCATCGCCCTGCTGGGGCTGATGCTGCTCGCCGGCGGCATGGTCTTCACGGTGCTCGTCGCGCCCGGAACCCGTGCGCGCTTCATCGGCGCGGCGCTGGCAGCTGCGCTCATCGCGCTCCCCCTCTCCTACGTGTTCGATGCCGCCATCTCGGCAGGCTTCAGCCTGACCGAGGCGTTGCGCTGGCCGGTGCTGCGTGCCGAGGCGAGTTCGGCCTGGGGGCGCTCGGTGCTCGTGCAGTTGGCGCTGCTCGTGCTCGTCGCGGCGTGGTTCGCCGTCGTCGACACCACGCGCGTGCGCTCACGTGCGCGCGGGCTGCTCCTCGCACTGCCGGCCCTGCTGCCGCTGCTCGCGTGGTCGGCCGGCGGGCATGCGCTCGCCACGCATCCGGTCTGGCTCAGGCTCCCCCTCGACATGCTCCACATGCTCGCCGCGTCGATCTGGATCGGTGGGCTCGTGCAGCTGCTCGTCTACCTGCGCGTCGGCGCCGTCTCGATGGAGCACGTGCTGCGCTGGTCGCGCACCGCGCTCGCCTGCGTGATCGTGCTCGTCGCGACGGGCCTCTACGCGTCGTTCGTGGAGATCGGCCTGTCGAAGGACGCGCTGCTCAGCACGACCTACGGCAGACTCGTGCTGGTGAAGGCGCTGCTGCTCGTCGGCACGATGCCGTTCGCGTGGCTCAACATGCGACACAACGTGCCGGGGCTGCGCAGTGGACGCACGACGGCCGGCGTCGACGCGCGCGCACGGCTGCGCCAGTACGTCGTCGCCGAGCTCGTGTTGCTCGCCTGCGTGGTCGCGGCGACGTCGGCGCTCATCCAGACCGCGCCGGCACGCACGCAGCTGACGCCGCCGCGCATCGAGAAGATCGTGAAGCTGCCATCGGGCGCGACGGCGCAGCTGATCATCGACCCGGGCCAGCAGGGGCCCGACGAGATCCACGTGTACACCTTCACGAAGGCGCAGCGGGTCGACCAGGAGGCCACGAACGTGAAGCTCGTGGCCGACGGCCCGAACGGCATCTCCAACCTCGACCTCGGCCTTCTACCGGGTGGCACGGGGCACTGGACCATCCCGCGGCGTACCATCCCCTTTGCCGGCACCTGGACCTTCGAGCTCACCGTCGAGCGCGGAGACTTCGATTCCGAGACCGGGCGAGTACGGGCCACGATCGGAGCGCGCAGGTGAGGACGTCAGTCATGGACATGTCGAGGAGCGTCGCGATCACCGTCGCGACCGTCGCCGCCGCGGTGCTGCTGGCACTGCCGTTGGGGGCGGGCGCGCACGGCGTCGGCAGCAAGGACTACACGACCACCATCGACTCGATCGAGCCGAAGGGCCTGCCGATCGAAGCGCGCATGGTGGGCGGCGACCAGCTCCGCATCGAGAACGTCGGCGACGAGGAATTGACGGTCTGCGGCTACCTGAGCGAATGCGAGCCCTATGCCCGGCTCGGCCCGGAGGGCGTGTTCGTCAACGAGAACTCCGCGGCGTACTACGCCAACCTCGACGCCGTGCAGTACGGCGAGGTGCCCGACGACGCCGGGAAGGGCCCGGCGAAGTGGGTGCGGGTGCGCCGCGAGCCCGCGTTCTTCCAGTACCACGACCACCGGGTGCACTGGATGGGCGGTGCGACCCTGCCTCCCGGCGTCGACAAGTCGTCATCCGACCGCCAGAAGGTGACCGACGCGAAGGTCGACCTGCGCTACGGTGACACGCCGGTGACGATCAGGGCGACGCTCTACTACGTCGGCGGCGCGTCGTTCATCGACCGCTACGGCGAGTACATCCTCACGGGCGTGGCGCTGCTGCTGATGCTGCTGGTGTTCGTGCGCGACGCGCGGAGGCGCCGCCGCGCACGGCCCAAGGTCGACGTCGCGGAGCTGCCGCAGCTCCAGGGCGCGATCGATTGAGCCGCGACGACGGTCGGATCGAGGAGCTGCTCGCGCGGGTCACGGCGCTCGAGGCGCGGGTCGGCGAGCTCGAGACGCAGGCCGCGGGCGGCGGTGCGCGACGCAGCTCGGTGCGCCGGGCGAGCTCCGAGTCGGGGGGCGGCGGCGCCGCGCTCGACGCGTTCGCGTTCACGACCCGCTACGCGACGGCGCAGCTCACGGTCGAAGAGGGCTGGATCGAACTGCACGAGCACAGTGCACGCCCACAGCTCCAGCGACTCATTCGCGAGGTCGTCGAGGTGGAGGGGCCGGTCACGGAGCGACTCGTGCTCGATCGCGTGCGTCGGGCCTGGGGGCTCAGGCGAGCGGGCGGCCGCGTGCAGGAGGCGTTCGAGCAGGCGGTGCGGCAGCTGGTCGCGCGCGCGCTCGTCGAACGCAGCGGCGACGCGCTGCGACTGCCCGGCCGGGAGCTCACCGTGGTGCGCGTGCCCGACCCGGCCGATGACGACACGAAGCGTGGCGCGGAGGACGTGCCCCTGGTGGAACTCGTGACGGCGCTCCGGGAAGTGCGTGCGCAGCTCGGGACGGTCGACGACGACGAGCTCACGATGCAGGTGGCGAAGGTGTTCGGCTGGACCCGCCGCGGTGGGGCCATCCAGGAGCGACTCGATGCGGCGCTCACGGCGTCGCGCGGCTGAGTCGGCGGACGGGAGCTCGCCGGGGGCAGGGAACTTCACAGGTCGGCGGGGAGGCCAAGGCCTTGCCGGAAACGCGTTTCGGTGGTTCGCTGGAGTCAGCATGGCACCACTGTCGACAACCGGATCCGTTCCGCCGCTGCCCGGCGCTGCTTCGATCACGCCTGTCTCGGGACTGATCGCGGGTGCGACCGCGACCCCGTCGACGCTGCCGAACGGCGCCGCCGGCACGATCTCCGGTGGCGGCGCGACCGCCGACGGCACCGGCGGGCTCGATGCAGCGACGCTCGGATCGATGCTCGCCATGGTGACGACGCTCCTCGGCATCCTCGGGGCGCAGCAGGGTGCGAACGCGGCTCCGCCCGTCGGTGGATCCTCGATCGGTGGCGGGCCCGTCGCGACCGGCGGTGGCGGCATCGGCATCGCGCCGAGCGAGACGATCACGCCGCTCGCAGGCGACGTCAGCGTCACGACCAATTCTTCGATCATGGGCACCTCGAGCGTCGGTGGTGGCAGCTCGTGGAGCACCAACGGGTGGGAAGTGGTCTCGCCCACGGTCGGTGCCGTCGCGGCGCAGCCCGCGGCAGCCGCGCAGCCCGTTGCGCAGCCCGTC
>JAOPYW010000143.1 GCA_025964405.1 Thermoleophilia bacterium
TGATGGGGTCGGTGTAGCGGATGGTCGGCTTGGGCTTCACCGCGGTCTTGCCCTTGTTCTCGTAGACGATCTTGGTGCCGCCGCCGACGAACTCCTTGACGTCGGTCACCTTCACCTCGGGTGGCGGCGTGCCGCCTGCGTTCATGAGGAACGGCACGGCGATGCGACTGCCCACGGTCAGGTTGCCGGCAGCTCGCGTCGGCCCCGTGACCATGAGTGCGGCGTAATGCCCCCCGGACGCATCGGCGGGGATGTTGACGACGACCGTGACCTTGCGCGATGCACCAGCGGGAATCGTCGTCGTCGCCGGCACGTCGAGCCAGTCATACCCGGAGATCGAGCTCGCCTGCTTGCCGCCGAGGAGGACGGGGGTTGCCTCGGGGTCGTCGTTGTCACCCTGGATGTCGACCTTGGAGAAGGTGAATGTCGCGGCGCGATCGTCGGTGTTGGTCACCGTGATCTCGTAGGAACTCCGAGCGCCCGGCTTCGACTCCACGTCGACGCGGAGCGGCGACAGTCCGAAGCCGACGTTGGGGGCCGCGTGCGCGCCCGGAGCCGCGACGACCCCCAGGGCGATGGTCGCCGCAACCAGCGCTCCGATGGCGCGAAGGCGCCTCACAGGTTCACCACGGCAGTCGCGTAGATGTTCGCCGTAGGCTTCGCATCGCTGGGGAGCGCCGAGCTGAACTCGCCCCGCAGCTTGACCGTGGTGCGCGTCTGGGCGAGCGGCGACTTCTTACGCCCCACCTCGACCGAGGTCCCGCCTTCGAAGCCGCGCCACTTGTCGCCGGCGAAACGTCCGAGCGCGATGTCGCCCTGTACGGTGAAGCCGAAGCGACGCGCCGACCCGTCGACGCTCCAGGCCTTGGGCTCAGCGCCGTAGTCACCGATGTCGATGCCGTTCTGCGCGTCGCGCATGGCGGGCGTGCGATCGCTGGAGACCGTGAGCTTCATGCCGTCGGTCGACGTCGTGAAGAGATCCCACTGCACCGAGCCGTTGACCGTTCCGCTTCCGCCGGCCTGGAAGGTCGCGGCTATCGGATACGACAGCATGCCGCTCGATGCGACCGACTGGTCGACGTCGCCGCCGATCTCCACCTGCGGACGTTCCTCCGCGTGTGAGATGGCAACGAATGGCACTGCGACGCAGGCCATGCACGCGAAGGTGACGACGAGGTCGAGCAGGCGTAGGCGAAAGCGCCGAGGGCTCATGGATGGGCTATCGGCAGCGGGTCGTCGGCACTTGATGCCCGCACGCGAGATGCGACCCGCCACCACACGATCGCGAGGGCCGCGACGACCAGTACCACGAGCCACCACGGCGTGACGAGGACGACGTGAGCACGTGCATGCGACCGGACCGCCTCACCCGAACCCGGCTCGTGGAGCACCGTCGCGCGCGCGGAGATCACGTCGGGCGCGTCACGAACCTGGGCCGTCAGCCGCTCGGTGCGCCGCTCCCCCGGAAGCAGCACGCCACCGCGCAGCCGTCGGGTCGGCACCGATCCCAGCCGTCCGTCGAACCGTAGCTGGCCGGTGACGGTCTCGTGGACGTTGCCGTGGTTCTCGATCGTCACGGCCCACTCCACCCGTCCACCCCGCCATCGCCAGCGGTCGAGCGGTCGCACGCTCACTCGGAGGTCACGCTGCGCGTCGGCGCCAACCTGAACGAAGTAGTAGGTGTCGATCGCAGCGCGGATGCTCACGGCTCCCGCGCCCTCGGTCGGCTCGACCACGTACTGCAGCCCGCCGAGGTGATCCCCGTCCTCCGCGTCGGGCGGCACGGCGACGCGGACGCGCACCGGTCGTTCGGCGCCCGCTCGCACGACGAACGTACGCGGCGCGAAGGTCAACCACGTTCCGGCGCCGAGCGGCGTCGAACCGGCCGCGACGAAGTCGGTGCTCCGTGACCCGCCGGTGCGTACGGGAAGGTCGTAGGCACGCAGTTGGATGCGGAAGTCGCGGGTCGTCTGGTTCTGCACCGTCGTGGTCACGACGCGCGACGCGCCCGGATCCAGCACCATCGTCTGGTAGATCGGCGTCACCGTGATCGTCGGCTCGCCCGCCGCCGGCGCGGCCTGGACCAGCGGCGCCACGACCAGCAGGAGCCCAAGGGCTAGAGCAGCGGACTGACCGAGATGACGAAGCTCGCGCGGTAGGAACCCGCGGCCTGTGGAGCGGTCTGCGGGATCTCGCTGCGGAACACGAGCGAGAGACCGTACTGGTTCGTGCCTCCAGTGGTGGAGAACAGCTGGTAGGACGACTTGTTCAGGCCACGCCACTTGCGTGCTGCCGACGTGCCCCACTTCGTGGCGCCGGCGACGGTGGCTCCGTTGCCGGTCACCGATGCCGAGTAGCCGAAGACGCCCTTGGTGGACCCGGTGGTCGACCAGGGGCACGGGCAGTCGGCATCGGTCGAGAAGTCGGCGAACGCATCCGGGGCACCAGAACCGTCGACGGCGTTCACGCCGCGTAGCGCCGGATTCGAGGTCGAGCGGATGCGCACCTCGTACCCGTTCGCCCAGTTCGTCGACAGCTTCCATCCGGTGCTCGTCGCGTCCTGCGGATCGCCCGGCAGCGCCAGCTTCGGAAGCCGCACCGAGGTGTCGCCTGCGGTGAGGCCCGGCGTCACCGAGGTCGCGACCGGCACGTCGAGGCGCAGGTTCAGGTTGCCGGAGGCCGGAGCGATCGCGGTTCCGGTCGCCATCGGCGCGCCGATCCAGGCCGCCAGCGCCGCCAGCAGCACCAGCGCGCTCGCCAGCACCGGGTCGATGCGGCGGCGTGTGCGTACCCGCACGTGCGTGTTCGAAGTGCTCATCACGAGCTGGGGTATCGGCACCGCGCACGCTGAGCTTGAACTGCTGGCTGTCGGAAGTCGGCACGGCGGACGTCTACCCAACGAGCCCGGAGACCAGTGCCGGAGTGCGCCGTGCGACCCGAAAACTGAAAACGTGTCAAGTTCACGAAGGTTCTGTCCGATAGACCGTGCACATGCCTGCAGACCGACCCACCGGACCAGGATCACCACCCGCACGGGGTGGCTCCTTGCGCGCCGTGAGCCGCGCCACGAGCGCCGCTACGGTGCTGATGGACCCTGAGGTCATGTACGGCAACATCGTCGACGCCGCCGTGCGTCACCTCGGCGCCCTCCGCGCCGACGTCTGGCGCTTCGACGGTCGCCGTCCCGTGCACATGGCCAGCTCGGGTATCGGTGGCGATGCTCCGACGACCCTTCCGCCCGAGGTCGTGCGCACTGCGCGCGGGGGTATCTCCCAGTCGGTACCGGCGGCGGCGTTCGGGCGCGGCGAGAACGGCTCGTGGCGTCGACTCCTGTTCGCGATCGGCTCCGACGAGCTCGGTGTCTTCACCCTGACGATCGGCGAGGAGACGATCGGCGCGCTCACCATCGTTCCCGAACGCGGGGAGCATTCGGTCACTGCCGACCACGAAGCCCTCACCATCTTCGCGCACCAGGTGGCCAACGCGCTCGAGAAGGCCGAGCTGCATCAGGCGGTGCAGGATGCCGCCGTGTCGATGCGCCTGCAGAACCGCGTGCTCTCGGAACTCACCGACGAGCGCGACGTGCCGTCGCTGCGTGCCGCGACCGAGACCCTCGTTTCGGAGTTCGTCCCGGGCGCCGCCATCGCACTGCTCCCCATCGATTCGATCGGACGTCTGACCGTGCCGCAGGTCACGCCGCCGACCGACGGCACCCTGCGCGTGGCGACCGAGCCGGAGATGGAGCTCATCTCGCCGGCGATCGAGGCGCACGACGTGGTGCTGCTGCGGCGCCCCGACCTGCGCATGTGTGCAGCGCTCGGCCTCAGCTCGCTCGCCGGCATCGAGCGCCCCGAGGCTGCGAAGCTGTGGGGCGTGACGCTCCGCGTGGGCGAGCACGCGACCGGCATGCTGCTCATCGGGGCCGATGGCTCATCTGCGCGCGGTCTCGACGAACGCGTGCAGGAGCTGGCGATGTCGCTCGCGCCGGCCCTGTCGATCGCCCTGGAGAACGCGCGCCTGTTCGCGCGTGAACACGTTCGAGCCAGTCGCCTGTCGGCCGCGAACTCGCTGGCACGAACGGTCACGTCGTGCGCTACTCGCGAGGACCTCCGTGACGCCCTCGCCGTCGGCGTACGTGCGCTGTTCGGTTTCCATCGCGTCGCCGTGTACGACACCGAGCTGCACTCCCTCAACGATGAGGGCGAGCGGTCTGCGCGGGGCGCGACCCGCGAACGCTCGCTCGTGTCGACCGCGCTGCATCGCCGCCGTGGGAGCCGCATCGAGCGCCACGACCGAACGTGCCACGCCATCCCGCTCATGGGGAGCGAGAAGATCCACGCCGTGCTCTACGCCGAGCAGTCGGCAGCGATCACGCCGGAGCAGGAGGGCGACGACCTCGCGCTCCTTGCATCGATCTGCGAGCACACTGCCGCGTGTCTCGTGGCGATCGACGCGACCGAGCAGATCGAGCGCAACTACAAGGACACGATCCAGGCACTGGTGCACGCCCTCGAGGCGCGCGACCAGTACACCGCCGACCACTCGGACGTCGTCGCGGAATGGGCGCTCACCACGGGCCGCCGCCTCGGCATGGACGAGGCCGACCTGCGCGACCTCGAACTCGGAGCGATCCTGCACGACATCGGCAAGGTCGCCGTGCCGGACCAGATCCTCAACAAGAACGGCCGCCTCACCGCGGAGGAGTTCGAGGTCATGAAGTCGCACACCATCATCGGTGAGCGCATCCTCAAGCCGATCGGCTTCCTCACCAAGGTCGCCCCGATCGTGCGCCACGAGCACGAGCGCTGGGATGGACTGGGCTACCCCGACGGCATCTCCGGCACCGCGATCCCGCTGGCGAGCCGCATCATCTTCGTCTGCGACGCCTATCACGCGATGACGAGCGATCGTCCCTACCGCAAGGGTCAGACCCACGGTTTCGCGCGACGCATCCTGACCGAGAACGCCGGCACGCAGTTCGATCCGGCCGTGGTGTCGGTCTTCCTCGACGTGATCGACGCCTGGTGTGGCGAGCGCAACATCGAGATGGACGGTTCCGTCGTCGGCGAGGAGATCGTCAACCCGATGGGCAAGGCCCGTCAGGTCGTCACCTCCGACGAGGACGCCGCGGCCGCCTGACCGTCAGTTGTCGGGCCCGCCACCGGTCGACGGGCGCGCCTCGCCCCCGGGCACCAGGTCGCTCGACGGCTCGTTCGAGTCGGCCGCTGCCGCATCGGCATCCTGGGCCGCGCCGCTCTCCGGGCTCGAGGGCATGATCACGTCGACGTGCACGATGCGCGGGCCGTCGGTCTCGACGACCTCCATGCGTACGCCGTCGAGCCGCACGACATCACCCTCGTGCGGGGCCTGGCCGAGGAGGCCGAACACCACGCCTCCGATGGTGTGGTAATCGTCGCTCGGGAGGTCGAGGCCGAACCGCTCGTTGAGCTCCTCCACCGAGAACTTGCCGTCGACCCGTATGTGTCCCTCACCGATCCGCTCGAGCGGACGTTCGGGGCGATCGTGCTCGTCGTCGATCTCGCCGACGATCTCCTCGATCAGGTCCTCGAGCGTGACGATGCCCGCGAGGGAGCCGTACTCGTCGATGACGAGCGCCATGTGGCTCTTCGAACGGCGGAAGTCGGCGAGCAACCCGGCGAGGGACTTGCTCTCCGGCACGACATGCGCGGGCCGCAGGAGGCTCTCCACGCTGACGGGCACGTCACCATCGGTCGCCGCCGTGAACAGGTCGCGGATGTGCAGGATGCCGGCGATGTCGTCCATCGTGCCCCGGTGGATCGGGTACCGCGTGAACGGCTGGCTCGCGACCGCCGTGAGCAGCTCCTTCGCCGACATGTCGATCGGGAAGCCGACGATGTCGGGCCGCGGCACCATCACCTCGGCGACGTCCTTGTCTGCGAAGTCGAAGACCTTGTAGAGCATCTCCTGCTCACTGTCCTCCAGCACGCCGCCCTTGGACGACTGGGAGACGAGCATCTTGAGCTCCTCCTCGCTGTGGATCACGTGCATGCCGGGTGCAGCCTCGACGCCGAAGACCTTGAAGAGTGCGTCGGCCGACGAGTTCAGCACCCAGATGAGCGGGGTGAAGACACGGCGCAGCCCACCGAGGATCGGCACTGCGAACAGCGCGACGCTCTCGGCCTTCTGGAGCGCGAAGTTCTTCGGCGCGACCTCGCCTGCGACCACGTGGAAGTAGGTGAGCAACGTGAAGGCGACGATGAACGAGATGACGTCGAGCGACCCGCCGTGGATACCGATGGCACCGAGCGGACCGTCGAGCAGCTTGGCGACCGCCGGCTCGCCGAGGAAGCCGATGCCGAGCGACGACATCGTGATGCCGATCTGGGCGGTCGAGACGTATTGGTTGATGTCGTCGAGCGCCGTCTTCACCAGCGATGCGCGTCGCGAACCCTCGTCGGTGAGCTCCTGGATGCGGGTGCGGCGCACGCTGACCAGCGAGAACTCGGCGGCGACGAAGAAGCCGTTGAGGGCGATCAGGCCGACGACCGCGACGAGCGACCACGGATCGAACCCCGCTGCGATGAGCAGCGAGCCGGGGAGGAGGTCACCCACGATTCACCCGCCTACCTGCTCCGGCCGATGCCGGGCGTGCGGATGGAAAGTTCGTGGGTGTCTGGATACTCGGAGGTTCGTCGTCCATGTGGCGTTCGATCTCAGGATACCAGCGAAATCCTGGTTCGGACATCGCCAAGCGCTGTGGATCATGTCCGCAGGGTACCCATCGGGGTGGTTCCCGACGCCCGCAGCGCGGAAAGAACGGGCGCAGTTCGCTGATATGCTCGCGCAGAAGCCTTCGAAGGAGTAGCAGCATGTCGATCCAGCAACGTCCCATCCGCGAGACCGGCGTCAGCGTCAGCGAGATCGGGTTCGGCGTGTGGACCATCGCGACCGGCTGGTGGGGTTCCTACACCCGCGACGAAGCTGCGGCGCTCATCCGAGAAGCCTTCGAGCTCGGCGTGACGTTCTTCAACACGTCGAACGCCTACGGCGAGGACGGCTACGGTGAGATCCTCGTCCGAGACGCGCTCGCCGACGTGCGCGACCAGGTGACGATCGCCACGACGTTCGGATATGACCTGCAGGCCGAGCGTCCCGAGGGCTACTCGGGACAGGCCGAGCGTGCGCATGAATGGACGAAGGACAACCTGCAGCGCTCCCTCGAGCGCAGCCTCACCGCCCTCGGCACAGATTCGATCGACCTGTGGCAGCTCCACAATCCGCGCATGGATGCCATGCACGACGACGCGCTCTGGGAGCTGCTGTACGACCTGCGCACGCAGGGCGTCGTGAAGAGCTTCGGCCCGTCGATCGGTCCGGCGATCGGCTGGAAGGACGAGGGCCTGTTCGCGCTCCAGAACCGCGACATCGACTTCTTCCACCACATCTACAACATGCTCGAACAGGAGCCGGGTCGATCGTTCACCGAGGCGGCAGCGGAGCGTGACGTCGCGATGCTCGTGCGCGTGCCGCACTCCTCCGGACTGCTCGAGGGGCGGTTCACGCCCGACACTCGCTTCGACGCGACCGACCATCGCTCGCATCGCCGTGAGGCGTGGCTGAACGACGGCCTCAAGAAGCTCGACGCGCTCACCTTCCTCACCGACGACCGCGAAGGCGCGACGCTCGGCCAGGTGTCGATCAAGTGGCTGCTCGCCGATCCGCAGACGGCGACCGTGCAGCCCAACATCAACACGTCGGAACAGCTCCGCGAATTCGTGGCCGCCGTCGACATCGAAGACCTCGACGCCGACGAGCTGGGTGAGATCGAGACGCTGTACGGCCTCGACTTCGGTGTCGTACCCAGCGCCGAGCCGGGTGAGCGTCTCATCAAGGCCTGATCAGGCGAGCGCTCGGCCAGCCACCACGCCGATGCCGAGCACGACGGCGCCGACCGCGACCTGCGCCACGAGGTTGCCGAGGGCGGCGACCGTGTCGCCGCCCCGCGCAAGGCCCGCGCTGTCTCCGATGAACCCCGAGAACGTCGTGAACGCTCCGAGGAAGCCGGTCATCACGATGAGCCGCGTCTGCGAGTGCAGCATGCCGCGATCATCGAGGACGCCCCAGACGAGGCCGAACACGAGGCAGCCGAGTACGTTCACGCTGAAGGTCGCCAACCATGTCGGCCACGTGAGCACTCGGGTGTGCAGCGCCTGCTGGAGACCGTAGCGGGCGAGCGTGCCGGCGGCGCCGGCAACGGTGAGGGCGACGAGACGAACGAGCACGGGCGTTTCCCTACTTCCCGTACTGTGGGGCGCCGAGTGACCTCGTTGCGATGACCACGAGCCCCGTCGTGGGCGTGTACAACCAGTGCCAGCCCGCAGCGTAGGGGAACGCGATCGCAGCTCCGGCGTAGCTGCTCGAGATCAGCTTGCCACGTTTCCAACCCCGCGCACCCGTTCGGATCCAGGTGCGCGAGTAGACGTTGCCGCGAACGTCGACGCAGAGCCCCGCGCCTGCGCCGTCGGCTCCCGAGGATGACGTGCAGTAGGACCGCGGTCCGATGACGACCGCCCCTGCGTAGTCGGCGGCGATGGGTGCACCTTCCTGTGGTGCGGGTGCGGCGGAGCCGACAGCCGGCGGCGCTGCAGTGGCGGCTCCGGGTGCGGCGACGACGCAGCAACCCAGCGTAGCGAGGATGATCGTGAGGTAGCGCACGGCGACTCCCTGTTGGCTCGATGGTCGACACTTCGACGTCTCCACGCGGGGGATGGTTCCCGGGTGGCATCCCGATGGATCAGTCGCCCGCGACGAAGTAGCTCCACGTGCCATCCGGCAGGATGCCGACCCGATACCCGAAGTAGAGGTCGTCGGTGCGGAAGGCAGCCACCTCCTGCTCGGTGTAGGCGCCCGACTCGACGAGTTCCTGCCAGTCGGCGTCGGTGCGTCGACCGGCGTGCACGGCCGGCCAGACATGGGTCACGACGGCGCCCTCGGTCAGCTCGGCACCCTGCGCGGCGAGAAGCTGGCTGAGGCGCAGCATCACGTGCTCCTTGGCGTCGATCGACTTCCAGTAGTCGATCGCCGTCTGCTCGCTCGCACCGGCGCCCGCCTGGAACTGGAACTGGTCGGGGTGACGGTCGATGATCGTCTGCAGGGTGTCGTAGTCGCAGTTGACCGCAGCCGTCGCGATGGCGTTGCGTGTCGTGTTCACGGCAGGCGGCAGGTCGGTGGTGACCGTCACCCGCAACGCCGTGCCCGCTGCGGAGCAGTCATCACCCGTGGTCGTTGTCGGAGTGGTCATGGCACCGGTCGACGTGGTGGCGGAGGTCGATGTCGTGGTCCGGGTCGACCGCGTCGACGTCGGGCCGCCGTCGTCGTTCGATCCACACCCTGCGAGTGCGAGGGCTGAAGCGGCGAGGGCGAGGAGGCGCAGGCGTGAGTTCATGCGATCCTCCTACCCCGTTCACGGCTGACCGCGCGCTCGCTCCCCGCTCGCCCGCGCTGCATCACGCCGTCGTGAAGCCGCAGTTGTCGCACTCGCGCACGAAGCGGGACTTGGCTTCCTTCGGTGACTGGCCCGGGGCCGGGAACGCGACCTGCTCGGAGGTGAACACGCCCCGCGCGCCGCACTCCTGGCACTGGTCGGCGTACCGCATCGAGTGCTGGCCGCAGTCGTCGCAGCTCAGTTCACCCGCAGATCCGACCGGCATGAGGTCCATCGACCCGCACACGGGGCAGAGCAGCAGGCCGGCATCCATCTTGACGAGCGGCAATTCGGTGTTCTCGGCGGGCGACATGCGGTCAACCTACCCGCTGGCGCGACCCTCGTCGCACACTGCCCGTCAGTGCATGCCGATGAGGGTGAAGCGCTGCACGATGGATCGCAGGATTCTTCGCATGCGGAACGCTCCTCGAGGTCAACTGCGGGTGCGCCGTGCGCGGCACCGCCCAGGGATGGTTCCCGACCCCGCCCGCAATCATGCGCGCTACTCGACGTCGGCGGATTCGTCGTCGACGTCATGGTCGAACTGCACGGTGATGCGCTGGAACCCCTTGTTCCGCTGCTCGGTGGCCTTCGCCGTGTAGGCGCGGCGGTCACCGTCGGTGAGCACGACGTTGTCGGTGAAGGGTGTGAGGAGCGAGCGCGGATGGAGCCGATCGACGTGCACCACGTTGATCTCGACGCTCAGCACCAGCATCACCGCGGCGACGTAGATGAATGCGATCAGCCCGAGCACGACCGCGAACACGCTGTTCGTGGTGCTCGCCGTGCGCACGACGTGGTTGACGTAGACGATGCCGAACACCTGCAACAGGTGCCAGGCGACGGCGGCGACCACGGCTCCCGGTACGACCTGCCGTCGAGTCAGTCGACGCGCGGTCGCAAGCCGGAAGACGGTGGTGAACACGATGGCGCTCACGCCGGTGGCGCCGATCGACACGAGCCACTTCGTCGCGGTGCCCCCGAGGTTGCCGCTGCCCGCCACGATCGACACTCCTGCCGTGGCCAACACGGCGATGCCTGCCGTCACGAGCAGCAGGAGGCTGCGGACGCGCGCCTTGAACGGGTTCGGTCGACTGTTGCGCGGCACGCTCCACATCGTGTTCATCGCATGCTGCACGGCCTGCGCCACGCCGATGCCACCGTAGAGCGAACCGAGGATGCCGATGGTGAGACCGACGGCACCACCGCTCAACTGGCGCGGGTCGCCCAACTGATCGGCGATGAGCGGCAGTTGCGCGACCGCCGACTCGAGGATGTCCGACCTCAGGCCCTCGTCGTTGACCAGGACGGCGCTGAGCACGGTCGACAGGATGAGCAGGAGCGGGAACAGCGACAGGAAACCGTAGTAGGTGATCAGGGCGGCGAGGTAGGCGCCCGAATCATCGACGTACTTGTAGACGACGGCGATCGGGAACCCCAGGAAGCGATGCCTGCGCTGGAACGCGTCGAGGCCCGAAATGGAACTCCTGCCGGATGGTGCGGTGTGGTGTTCGTCGGCAGGCATGCGATGACCCTACCCTCCACCGGAGCGTCGGCTCGCCCGAGCGCTCAGCCGCGCTTCATGAGGCGCCCGATCGCAGACATCAACTCCTGGGTCTTCGCCCCCTGATCGCCGTCGGCAGCTCCCATGACGCAATGGTGCGCATGCTCGTCGAGCAGGCCAAGCGCAACCTTGTCGAGCGCGGCCTGGATGGCCGAGATCTGCGTGATGACGTCGATGCAGTACCGGTCGGCCACGACCATGCCTTCGACGCCGCGCACCTGCCCCTCCACCCGTCGCAGGCGCTTGAGGAGCTGCTCCTTGCTGGCGGAATACCCACGCTCGGCGTGTGCATCGGTGTTGCCCATCGTCATCCCTCGATCCCCTCGAAAAGTACCCCCCGGGGGTATCTGCTACAGTGTAGCGCAGACACGGGTCGACAGGCGGAGCGAACGACATGACCGAAGCTGGAAGCACCTACATCGTCACCGGAATGCACTGCGGAAGCTGCGCACTGAACGTACGCGACGAAGTGCGCGACGTTCCTGGCGTGACCGATGTCGTCGTCGATGCCGCGAGCGGCAACCTGACCGTGGTCGGAGTTGGGTTCACCGACGCCCAGGTCCATGCAGCCGTGGCCGAAGCCGGCTACCGGGTGACGTCGTGAGGTGGCTGGGATGACGACGCTCGAGCGCATCGACCTGCCGATCACGGGCATGACCTGCACGGCATGCGCCAACCGGGTCGAGCGAACGCTCAACAAGCTCGACGGCGTACGAGCATCGGTGAACTACGCGACGGAACGGGCAGCGGTCGAATTCGACACGGAGCTGCTTGCTCCAGCGCGGCTGGTCGAAGCGGTCGCCGGCGCGGGCTACGGAGCGTCGCTGCCCGCGGACGGCTCCACCGACGAGCCAGTCGAGGACCACATGGCGCCCCTGCGGCGACGGCTGGTGACTTCCGCCGCGCTCGCGGTACCGGTCGTCGTGATGTCGATGGTTCCGTTCCTGCAGTTCACGCGCTGGCAGTGGCTGGCACTACTGCTCGCGACACCGGTCGTCACGTGGGGCGCCTGGCCCTTCCACCGCGCCGCCTGGGCGAACCTCAAGCACGGCGCAGCGACCATGGACACCCTGATCTCGTTGGGGGTCCTGGCTGCGTGGGGTTGGTCACTGTACGCCCTGTTCCTCGGTGACGCCGGTATGCCAGGCATGCAGATGCGGTTCGAACTGGTCTCGGCGCGCGACGCGGGCACCAACCACCTCTACCTCGAGGTCGGCACCGCCGTGACCGTCTTCCTCCTCGCGGGCCGCTGGTTCGAGGCGCGCGCCAAGCGTTCGGCAGGCGCCGCCCTCAGGTCCCTCCTCGAGCTGGGTGCGAAGGACGTCAGCGTGCTGGAGGCCGACGGCCGGGAGCGACTCGTCGCCATCGAGCACCTCGCGGTCGGAGACCGGTTCGTCGTGCGGCCCGGCGAGAAGGTGGCGACCGATGGCATCGTCGAGCACGGCCACGCAGCGGTCGACCGATCGCTGCTCACCGGCGAATCCAGCCCGGTCGACACCGGCCCGGGAGACGCGGTGAGCGGCGCCACCGTCAACACCGACGGCCGGCTGGTGGTGCGGGCCACGCGTGTCGGCGCCGACACCGCTCTTGCACGGATCGCCCGGCTCGTCACTGAAGCCCAGACCGGCAAGGCGCAGGTGCAACGGATCGCCGACCGCATCTCCGGCATCTTCGTGCCCATCGTCATCGGGATCGCCCTCACCACGCTCGGAGGCTGGGTCGTCTCGGGCGCAAGCCTGACGTTCGCCTTCACGGCGGCGGTCGCCGTTCTGATCATCGCGTGCCCCTGCGCGCTCGGGCTCGCCACGCCCACCGCCCTGCTCGTGGGCACCGGACGCGGCGCGCAGCTCGGCATCCTCATCAGGGGCCCCGAGGTACTCGAGGCGACGCGGCGCATCGACACCGTGCTCCTCGACAAGACCGGCACGGTGACGACGGGAGTGATGTCAGTCGAGGCGATCACGCTCGCCGACGACGTCGACCGCGCCAGTGCACTTCGGTTCGCCGGTGCGCTCGAGTCGGGGTCGGAGCACCCCATCGCCCGCGCCGTCGCCGCCGCGGCCCACGATGAGCTGGGCACCCTCCCCGCCATCGAGTCGTTCACCAACCGGCCGGGGCTGGGCGCGGAGGGGCGTGTCGAGGGAACGCACGTCGTCGTCGGTCGGCCCGCGCTCATGCGGCAACACGGCCTGACGGTGCCCGACCGGCTGAGCCAAGCGGTCACTGCGGCGGAGCACGCGGGTTCGACCGCCATCGTGGTCGCGTGGGACGCCGAGGTGCGCGCGGTGTTCGTGATCGGTGACACCGTGAAGGAATCCTCGAGGGCCGCGATCGCCTCGCTTCGTCGGCTGGGGCTGCGTCCGGTGCTGCTCACGGGCGACAACGAAGCAACCGCACGCGCCGTGGGCGCGTCGGTCGGCATCGACGAGGTCATCGCGGAAGTGCTTCCTGACGAGAAGGCCGAAGTCGTCAGGCGGCTCCAGTCGGAGGGCCGGGTGGTCGCCATGATCGGCGACGGCGTCAACGACGCACCCGCCCTGGCGCAGGCCGACCTCGGCCTGGCGATGGGCACGGGCGCCGATGCCGCGATCGAGGCCTCCGACCTGACGTTGGTCTCGGGTGACCTGCGCGCAGCAGCCGACGCGATTCGGCTCGCGCGTGCGACGCTTCGGACCATCCAGCAGAACCTCGGTTGGGCCTTCGCCTACAACGTGGCAGCAATCCCCCTGGCGGCCGCAGGCCTGCTCAACCCGGCGCTCGCTGGACTGGCGATGGCACTGTCGAGCCTGTCGGTCGTCGCGAACGCACTGCGACTACGTCGCTTCCGTCAGGGGTCGGCGGGCTGACCCACCGACCCCCAGCGGAAACGGAGCGACGCGGCTCAGGCAGCCGGCCAGCTGGCCGTCGCGTCACGCTGCTCCTCGCGCTGCGCGCGCTCCTCGGCGCGCGTCTTCTCGTACGCCTCCGTCGTGGCATCGATGCGCGTCGTGGTGCCATCGGTGCTCACCCGCACGTGGTCGCCGACCTTGAGCGCGGAGAGCTTCGACGTCACGCCGTTGCGCTGCAGGGTCACGGTGCCCTTCGCGGTCACCTTCACGGTGTCGTAGGTCTCGGTCGCGGTTCCCTCCTTGATGGTGAGCGACGCTCCACTCACCGCCGTCAGCGTCCCGCTGTCATCGACCGTCGTGGTGAACCCGGATCCGTCGGCATCTGCCCGCACCGACTCCGAGTGCACGCCACCCCCGCCGCCGATGCCTCCGCCGTGGCCCCCGCGGCCGCCTCCGCCGTGGCCGAAGTCATCATCGGGCCTCGTGTCGGTCGAGGTGGCCTTCGCGGCGGTGGCGGTGGTCGCTGCGGAACTCGTTGCGATACCGGCTACCGATGCACCGGTGACGGCGCAGACCGCGCCGATCACGAGCGCTGACTTGAGTGGTCGTCTTCCCATGGGGGATCTCCTGGTTCGGGTGTGTTGACGTGTGCATCTGCTGCACCACCCGAGTTTCGTCGCGCGACATAAGAGCCGCGTGTGCGTGGTGTAGGACGCACGACCGACGCGCGCCAGCGAAACGGCCCCGCTAGTGCGACCGACCGGCCCCGAGGTAGATCGCCACGCCGGCGGCCATGAAGGCCAGGCCGATGAACACCTGCGAACCGTGCGCGATGTTCGCGACCCGGGCGATGATCAGCACACCGCCGACGCCGATGAGGATGAGCGCCACGCGCTGCGTGTCACTCATGCCGTGTCATTCGCCGGATTCGAGCGCGGCACGCATGGCCTCGAGCTTCGCGCGCACCTCGGGGTCGAGGTCGTCGCTGATGGGCGAGTCGTGCTTGGAGGTGCCGAGCGCGTCACGGGAGACCTTGGGGCCGCGGTCACTGAACGGCTTGTCGTCTCGGGCCCGTTCACGCGGATGCGCTGCCTTCGCCGCCGGCTTGCCCGTCGACGGGCGCGAGTTCGTGCCGCCTTCCGCGACGGCCTTCGTCGCGTCGCGATAGCGCTTGCCGCACCCGAGCGCCTCGGGGCGGAGATCCTTCGCCTCGGCGAGCCCGATCAGCGAGATGGTCGCGAGCCGATGCAGGGCTTCCGCATGCCGCTCGAGCTCGTCGGCCAGGTGCTTGGCGTTCTGCAGGTCGTTGCCCTGTAGTGAGCGCGCGCGTTCCCGCAGGAACGCGGCCACCACGGCGTGGTCGTCGGCGACCGCCGAGGCGCGGGTGCGAGCCTCGCGACGAGGAACCAGGGGCGTGTTCGCGTCGGCGAGGAACTCCCACGCCTTGATGTACTTCGCGCGCGCTGCAGGAAGGAGCGCCTGCATGAGTTCGCGAGGATCAGCGGTGCGGGGATCGAGTGCGTCGGGCATGGCGGCATGCTACCGCTCGCTGCGGCGGCGACGGTGCACTCAGCCAAGCGCGGCGGGTCACCAGCCGTCGTACGGCCGGGTGGCGCTGTCTGCCGTGTTCCAGTAGTCGCGGCTCTCGACCACGAGCCCCTCGTCGTCGAACGCCACCTTCGACATGCCGGCCATCGACATGCCGGTGCCGTCCTCCGTCCAGGAGGCCCACCACTCGAAGACGGCCCATGCCCCGTCGATCAGCGGCTCACCGAACACGCAGGTCACGTTCGTCGCGACCGACTCGAACGTGTCGAACACCAGACCGATGGCCTCGTGCCCGACGTCGGCCTCGCGATGGGGATAGGTGCGGAAGATCGCGTGTTCCGCATACAGGGGAAGCACTCCGCGCAGGGTGCCAGCCGCCCAGTTCAGCTCCCATGCGTGCTTGAAGCGCAGGGCCGCAGCGCGAGTACGCTCTGGATCCGGATGCCCTTCGACCATTGCCACGACGCACTCCTCATGCAGGAATCCACTGTCGGCAGACAGTGCCCGCCGCGCCGTCGGCTGCAACCTTTTTTCGCAGCATTCGGCCATGGGAGGGGTTCGGGCGCAACGGGGGAGCCGTTCTCCGGGAGCTATTCCCCGGCGTACTCCGCGTCGCTCACGTGCCGGCCCCACGCCACCGCGGATCCGCTGGCGTCGTGCTCGTGTACGGCGATGTGAACCATGAGGCGCTCAGCGCTTGCGCCGTGCCAGTGGTTCTCCCCCGGTTCGAAATAGGTCGAGTCACCCGGGAGCAGGGTCTCGATCTGTGCGCCCTCACGTTGGCATCGACAGATGCCTTCGATCACGTGGATGGTCTGGCCGAGGGGATGCGTGTGCCACGCCGTGCGCGCTCCGGGCGTGAAGTGCACCAGGGCGGCTCCCGCGCGGGCAGGCGCCTGAGGGGTTGCAACCTGGTCGATGTAGACCGCTCCGGTGAACCAGTCCGACGGTCCGACCACGGTGGGCTTGTCACTGCTCCGCGAGATCATCGGTTCGACCCTGATCGATCGATCAGCTCGATGCGATAGCCGTCGGGATCGCGCACGAAGGTGAGGAGGGATCCCCCTTCACGCACGGAGTACGGCGCCTTCTCCGCGTCGATGCTGAGCTTGGCGAGCTCCGCGAGCGTTGCGTGGA
>JAOPYW010000185.1 GCA_025964405.1 Thermoleophilia bacterium
CTGCGGCCAGCCGCCACGGTCAGCTTCGGGCCGGCGTAGGTCGCGGTGCCACACGACCAGTCGGGGTAGAGCACGCGCCAGGCGGTGTCGGTGACCGACGAGGTGAACGTCAGGCTGCTCGACCCACAGTTGACGGCCTCGAACCTGAGCTCCCCCGGTGACGTGCCGCCGTCGCGCGCCGTCAGTTCGAGGCAGGGTGCCGCCGGCGCCGCAGGAGTCGGGGTGGTGGGAGTCGGGCTGGTCGGAGCCGGGGTGGTCGGAGCAGGGGTCGTCGGAGCCGGGGGCGTGGTGGTGCCACGGTCGCCGTTCTTGGCGAAGGCAGTGCCGGGGATCGCCGCGAGGGCGGTGGCGACGAGCAGGATGGCGAAGGGCATGCGCATGGTGGAGCTCCGTGGGTGTCTGCACGGAACACGACCGTTCCCTGCTGTCTCCCTGAGTGTCGCGGGGCCTCGGTCGGTGGCGCTACCGGACATAGGTCCTACGACCCCGACGGCGCGCCCGAGTTTGCTGCAGGACGGCCGGGGCACTGCCGTCGTGACCGTCACCCACTTCACCACGAAGGAGCCCCCGATGGGCCTCTCCCAACGACTTTCGATGCTGCTCAAGTCAAAGGCGAACCGCGCGCTCGACGAGGCGGAAGACCCACGTGAAACCCTCGACTACGCCTACACGCGGCAACAGGAGCTCCTCCAGCAGGTGCGCCGCGGACTGACCGACGTAGCCGCTTCGCGCAAGCGCCTGGAGCTGCAGGGCGAGGCGCTCAAGCAGGCGGCCGACCGGCTCCAGCAGCAGGCCACCCAGGCCGTCGGCGCGGGCCGCGAAGACCTGGCGCGTGAGGCGCTGACGCGCCGCGCGGGCATCCAGACCCAGTTCGACGAGCTGCAGCGCCAGCACACGCAGCTGAGCGGCGAGCAGACGAAGCTCGAGGATGCGTCGCGACGTCTCACCGCGAAGGTCGAGGCCTTCCGCGTACGCAAGGAGACGATCAAGGCCACCTACACGGCGGCGGAGGCGCAGACCAAGATCTCCGAGGCGGTGTCAGGCATCTCCGAGGAGATGGGCGACGTCGGCCTCGCGATGCAGCGCGCCGAAGACCGCACGCAGGCGCTGCAGGCGCGCTCGGGTGCGCTCGACGGCCTGCTCGCCTCGGGCGCGCTCGAGGACCTCTCGCAGTCGGGCGACCCGATCCAGCAGGAACTCGACCGGGTGTCGTCGACCAGCGGCATCGAAGCCGAACTCGCCCGCATCAAGGGGGAACTCGGTGCGGGCGATGCCGCGCCCCAGCTCGAGCAGGCAACGACCACTTCAGGAGACCCGTCATGATCGTCCGCATCCTCGGCGAAGGCCAGTTCGAGCTCCCCGAATCCGAGCTCGACACACTCAACGAACTCGATGCAACCCTGACCGCTGCGGTCCAGGAGGGCGACACCGAGACCTTCGAGCGCAGCCTGGGCGACCTGCTCGGACGGGTGCGTGACGGTGGCACGTCGTGCTCCGACGAGTTCCTCGGCGAGTCGACCTTCGTGCTGCCGGCAGCCGATTCGACCCTCGAGGAGGTGTCGGCGCTGCTGGCGGACGACGGCCTCGTTCCGGGCTGATGCGTGCGGGCCGCCACGTCAGTGGGCTCGCAGTGCTGGCACTCGCGACAGCGATGCTGGTGGCCCCGTCGCCGGCGGCGGCCGACTACGTCGACGACGTGTCAGACGCGTGGAAGAGCGATCCCGTCTACGTCGACCCGAGCCAGCGCGACGCACTCTCGACGAAGGAAGAAGCAGCTCTTGAAGCGCACATCGGTGACGGTGACGAGTCGGTGTTCATCGCGATCCTGCCGGAGGACGCGCGCAGCGACGGAGGCGGCACGACCGTCGGGGTGCTCCGTGAACTCGCGCAGCGCGAGGGATCGGACGCGACCTACGCGGCGATCATCGGTGGTCAATTCCGCGCCGGCAGCACCGACGGCATCGACGCATCCGGCATCGCCGAGAACGCCTTCGACGAGCATCGCAGCGACGGCGCTCCGGCCGTGCTCGACGCGTTCGTGGAGGGCGTGCAGTCGGGGCCGGGCGCGCGTGGCTCCTCCGGCAGCGACGGTGGCGGCGGCGGCGGATTCGGAGGCATCATGCTGTTCCTGCTCCTGATCGTCGGCGCGGTCATCCTGTTCCGGGTCATGCGGCGCAGGCGCTCGGTGGCAGCCGCGCCGGAGCCGGCGCACATCGATGCCATGTCGGTGGTCGAGCTGCAGGAGGTCAATCGCGCGGCCCGCGGCGACCTCGTGGCGCTGGGCGAGGACCTGCGCACGATGGACATCGAGATCCAGCTCCCCGCCGCACCGGAACTCGCCAAGCAGCGCTACGTGACGGCGCTCGACTCCTACCAGAAGGCGAGCGCCGTCATCGACGAGGCCGACACCCTCGCGGAGTTGCGGCCCGTGTCGCGCGACATCGCGCGTGGCCGCTACGCACTCGACTGTGCGCGCGCCCTGCTCGACGGCAAGCCCGAGCCCGCCCCCCGCGTCGCGTGCTTCTTCGACCCGCGCCACGGCACCTCGGTGCGCGACGTGCAGTGGATCGGCCCCGAGAACGAATCCGTGCAGGTGCCCGCGTGTGAGATCTGCGCCGACCGGGTCGAGGCCGGCCGTCAACCCGACACCCGGCAGGTGGAGGTGCAGGGCAGGGAGATGCCCTACTACGAACAGCCGCGCATGGGCGGCTACTACGGCGGCTTCTTCGGGGGCGGCCTCGGGGGAGGCGGTGGCGGTTCGCTGCTCACGGGCATGCTGCTCGGCAACCTGCTCGGCGGCGGGGGCCTGTTCGGCGGGGGCATGATGGGCGGCGGCTTCGGCGGCGGCGACGGTGGTGACGGCGGCTTCGGAGACTTCGGCGGCGGTGGCGACTTCGGTGGCGACTTCGGCGGGGGCGGCGACTTCTAGCGTGGCTGCCGCGCCGATTGATGGGGGCCCACCGGGGTAGGACGCGCCCATGCCGACTCCACGCCCACGAACCACCGTTCCCGCGCCCGCTTCGGCGCCCGTGCGCGAGCGCCGCGCGACCCCCGAGTATGCGCGCACCGCAGCGCCGCTCGTCTACTGGACCGTCGGCACCGGGCTGCTCGTATGCCTGACGTCGTTGCTCATCGCCCGCGGCTCGTTCGGCATCGGCACGGTCGCGCTGGCGCTCCTGCTCGTCGCGCCCTTCCTCCTCTACGCCCGCCTCGCCATCGCGCGCCCGGGCGTGGAGGCGGTGCTCGCGGGCATCCTGCTGCTGGCCGTCGGCATCTGGGGATCGATCTCGGCGATCGGCGACTCGGGCGCGTGGCCATTCATCCGGCTCCCACTCGAGCTCCTCCTCCTCGTCTGCGCGACCTTCGGCGCCGGCGCACTCCTGCGCGGCCTCGTGCCGGTGCGCCGTGACGAGGCGAGGCCACGCTGAGCTGCGCGTGGTTCGCCGGGCCGGTGGGCAGGCACGACCTGTTCCCCACCCGAAGGCAGCCGCATGACCGACCAGCTCCTCGAGACCGTAACGGTCAACGACATCCACTCAGCGCTCTGCGCGACCGAGATGGCCCGCGTCGAACGCGTCACCACCGTCGCCGACGTGCAGGCGGCCCTGGAGCTCGCGCGCCGCACCGGCCTGAGCGTCGCGATCGCCGGCGGCCACCACGCAATGGGCGGGCAGCAGTTCGTGACGGGCGGGCTCCTGCTCGACATGCGTTCGCTCGCACGCGTGCTCGACTTCGACCGCGACGCCGGCCTCCTCACCGTCGAGGCCGGCATCGAGTGGCCCGAGCTGGTCGCCTACCTGCTCGCCGAGCAGGACC
>JAOPYW010000203.1 GCA_025964405.1 Thermoleophilia bacterium
TGCAGCGGTCTGGAGCAAGCTCGCGACCGCCGCCGAGACGACGTTTCCGCGCGAGGCGCGATCAGCCGGTTGGGCCGAGCGTCGCCTCGACCTGGCCGAATACACGCAGGGATTCACGAGCCTCCCCAGCACACCACTGCTGCGGGTGCCCGGGCTGGAGTCGAGCCTCGAGGCCGCCGAGGCCGCTGCGCGCCGCACCGCGACGGAGCTGCCGAGCGCGAGCACGCAGGCCGAGTTCGATCGCAACGTGATCGGCCACCTGAGCGGCCCGCCGAGCGCGGCTGGGGAACGCGACGAGATCACCATGATGCTCGGCCTGCAGGAAGCGCGCACCTCGCTCGACGAACGCATCGCCGGGTATTTCGCGAACGGACCGGCGCTCGACTGGTTCGACGCGCAGGCTGCGCGCATCACGAAGGGCATGTCGGTCGCAGACGCCGCGAGCGCACAGAAGCTCCTCGACGACGTCTTCGACTCCGGGCACTCCGCCGTGCACGGCGCGAAGCAGATCTGGGAGCGCCCGCGCCCCTTCCAGGCCTCGACCGAGATCCACACGTCGACCTACAAGAAGGCCGACAGCGGCTCCTACGTCTCCGGGCACACCTCCAACGCCGTCGGCATGGGGCACGTGCTCGCCGCGCTCGACCCGACCCACGCCAAGGACTACCTCCGGGTCGCCCATGACATGGCCCACGCACGCGTGGTCGCAGGCGCACACTTCCCGAGCGACACGGCGGCCGGAGCCTTCATCGGCACCCGCGCCGCCATCCGCACGATCGAGCAGAACGCCGACGTCGTCGCCAAGATCCGCGCTCACACGACGCCTTGATCCGGCCCTGGGCCACGACGGCGCCGGGCATGCAGCGAGCCGATTAGTTGCACCATGCATGTAACCGCGATACGATTACATGCATGGAACATGTATTCCCTTCTGCCGCCTCCTGCGCCGACCTCCTCCGCGCCCTCCCGGGCATCACCGCCCTGCGCAAGGGCATGAGCCGCGTGACCCCGGCCGAATCGCGGGTCTGGCTCCCCGTGCTCTTCGCCGTGACGTCGCATCCCGAGGGCCTGCGCATGGGCGCCCTCGCCGATGAGCTGCGCGTCGACCAGTCGGTCGCGAGCCGCCAGTTCGCCCGCATCGAGTCAGCCGGTCTCGCCCACCGCGGCACCGACCCCACCGACGGACGCGCCCAGCTCCTGCGCGCCACCGACGCCGGCATCGCCTGGGTCGACGAAGCGGTCACCGCCTACTCGGTGCCGCTCGCGACGATGCTCCCCGGCTGGAGCGACGGCGACGTCGCCGAGCTCACGCGCATGCTGCTGCGGCTCGGAACGACCCTCTCGCTCGACCCGACCCACGCGGCCCCGGTCGAACTCGGCTCCCCCATCACCGACGAGGCCCAGGAGGCTTCCGCATGACCGACCAGCCCCAGCTCACCATCACCTCGCGCCAGCGCACGCTGATCATGGTCGGCACCATCGTCGGCATGCTCGTCGCGGCGATCAGCCAGACGATCGTCTCAACCGTCGGGCCTTCGATCACCGCCGACCTCGGCAGCTTCGACCTCTACCCCTGGGTGTTCACTGCCACGGCGCTCGCCACGGTGGTCGCGACCCCGGTCTTCGGCAAGCTGAGCGACCTCCACGGACGACGCTCGCTCTACATCCTCGGCGTCTCGGCGTTCGTGCTCGGCACGCTCGTGTGCGCGCTCTCGCAGTCGATGGGCCAGCTCATCAGCGGCCGGGCCATCCAGGGCATCGGCATGGGCGCGATCATGCCGCTCGCGATGGCCATCGTCGCGGACGTCATCCCCGCGACCGAGCGCGGCAAGTGGCAGGGCATCATGGGAGCGGTGTTCGGCGTCGCGACCGTGCTCGGACCACTCGCCGGCGGCGCGATCAACGACTCGCTCGGGTGGCGCTGGAGCTTCTGGATCATGGTGCCGCTGGGCCTCGCGGCGCTCGCGCTCATCATCACGCAGCTCCACCTGCCGTTCGTGGGACGCCGCGCGAAGTTCGACTTCGGGGGAGCCGTGACCTTCGGCGCGGGCCTGGGCGCGCTCACCCTGGGTCTGACCTGGGGCGGCTCGAAGTACGACTGGAGCTCGGGCGCCATCGTCGGCCTGTTCGTCGCGGCGTTCGTGCTGCTCGCGGCGTTCGTGGTGATCGAGACGAAGGCGTCGGAACCGCTCATCCCGATGGGGCTGTTCCGCGATCGCAACGTGTCACTGACATCGATCGCCTCACTCACGATCGGCGCGGCGATGTACGCCGGCATCTTCTACGTGCCGCTCTTCATGCAGTCGGTCGCGGGCCTCTCCTCCAGCTCGAGCGGCGTCGCCCTCGCGCCGCTCATGCTCGGCCTGATCGTGACGTCGATCATCTCGGGCGTCGTGATCGGCAAGACACGCTCCTACAAGGCGATCATCGTCGCCGGACCGATCATCGGCGCAGCGGGGCTGTGGCTCCTGTCGCGGCTCGGCGCAGACGCGTCCGTGGCCGACACCGCGTGGCGCGTGGCGATCCTCGGCGGCGGCATCGGCTTGACGATGCAGAACGTCATGCTGGTGGCGCAGAACACGGTCGACCTGCGCCAGACCGGGGTCGTCACGTCGCTCCTCACGCTGACGCGCACGCTCGGCGGCACGATCAGCGTGGCCGTGCTCGGTACCGTGTTCACGTCACGGTTCGCGGTTGACATGCGCAACGCGTCGGCGGGACTCGACGACGGCGAGCTGGGCGCGCTCCGGGGCGCCGACCGCGCGAAGATCCTCACCGACACCGACAGCTTCCCCGCGGGCGTGCAGGACGCGATCCATGCGGCAGCCGCGAGCTCGATCACGCACCTCTTCCTGATCGCGCTGCCCTTCCTCGCGATCTGCGTGGTCGCCACGCTCGGCATCCGGCGTGACGAACTCTCCGACCGCACGGCGGTGACCGTGGTCGACGATGTCGAGATCGAGCTTGCCGGCCTCGCGCCCGCGACGGAGGCTGCGGAGCCCGCGCGCCCCCACTGAGCGGCAGCTACTTCGACGGCTGGGCGACCACGCGGAAACGCGCGAGCGAGGGGTCGGTCGTGCCTTCCACGAATCCACCTGCCGCGATCAGCTGCTGCAGGTACTCCATGATCGGTTCGGTGATGCGCTCGCCCGGCACCAGCACGGGAACCCCCGGCGGGTAGGGCGTCACGAAGTCGGCCGCGATGGCGCCGATGGCGTCACTCCACGGGACCTGCTCCACCGCACCGAAGAAGGCCTCGCGCGGCAGCATCACCTGCTCCGTGCGCAGCTGGTGGCCGGTCGGGAAGGTGCCTGGACCGAACGAGTCCGCGCCACGCTCGGCACCGACATCACCCGACGCGCGCCCGCCGGGCGGGTCACCCGGCCCCCGCGGCGGCTCGCTGCTGGGCGTGCTCGCCTCGGCCTGCTGGGCGTCGACGAGGGCGCGCAGGGCGACCGCCATGCGCTCCGCGTGGTCGTGCGTGTGGGATGCGCTCACACAGGCCATGATCCGGCGGTGGTCGACCAGCTCGAAGGTGACCGACGGGTGGTCCTCGAGCCAGTCGCTCGCCTGGTAGCCGGTGAGCCCGACCGGATGCACCTCGATGAGGATGTGGGTCGGGTCGGCCTTGTGCACGCCTTCCGCGCGTTCGAGTTCCTCGGTCGGCACGACGCGCAGCTCGGGCACGAGGTCGGCGATGCGAACACGCGCATGCTCGGCGACGTCGAGCGCATGCTCGATGAGCCGGCCGCCGTCACGCGCGTACTGCGCGCGGGCACCGTCGATGCTCGAGAGCAGGAGCGCCGAGGCGCTGGTCGACTTCTCGAGCTCGACGCAGAGCGACAACCGATCGGTGTCGATGCGGGGGCCGTGCACGTGGATCACCGACGTCTGGCCGAGCCCCGTCATCGACTTGTGGATCGAACCGATGACGAGGTCGGCGCCGCACCGGATCGGGCTCTCCGGGAGACGGTCGTGGCTGCCGAACAGGTAGTCGACGCCCCACGCATCGTCGACGACCAACGGGACGTCGCGGGCATGGCAGAGTTCGGCGATCGCGCGTACGTCAGCAGCTCCCCCGTAGAAGTCGGGCGACACGATGAACACGGCCTTCGCCTCCGGATGGGCGTCGAGCTGGCGACGCACCTCGGCGGCGGTCGGCGGGTGCGAGACCTCGAGCTCGTCGTTCCAGTCGGGTTCGAGCCAGACCGGTTCGATCCCGGCGAGCACCAGGCCCGCGACCGCACTCTTGTGCACGTTGCGGGTGATGAGCAGCTGGTCGCCCGGCCCGGCGACGGTCATGATCGCGACGCGGACGCTCATCGAGCTGCCGTTGGTCACGAAGGTGGTCTGGTCGGCGCCGACGGCATCCGCGAACAGCTGCTGCGCGCGTTCGAGCACCTGCCACGAGTGATCACGGCGATCGAGGCCGTGGCTGATTGGGAGGTCTGAGCGTGCTGCTGCTTCACCCGCCCAGTGCACGAACTCGGGTGCCACGCCCTGCCCGCCGATGTGCACGGGAATCGAGAACGGCAGCGTGTCGCGCTCCCAGAAGCGCGCGATCGCATCGGCGAACGGCACGGTGTCCTGCGCTCGCTGGGCCGGGCTTCGCTCGACTTCGGCGGAGCGCTTGTCGAGCGCGTCCTGCTTGAGCTGCTCGATGTGCTGGCGTGTGGCGGGATCGGTGACCGACATGCTCGTCCTCTATTTCGCGAGGGCCTCGACGAGGTCTTCCTTCGACATCTTCGAACGTCCGGGAACATCCTCGTCCTGGGCGATTTCCAGGAGTTCGTCCTTGGTGTGATCGAGGAGCCAGCGCTTGCCGTGGGGACGCTTGGCCGGCTCCTTCGAGCCCGTGGAACCCTTCGAGCCCTTCGAGCCCTTCGAGCCCTTCGAATCCTTCGAGCCCTTCGAACCGGCCGACGTCGCGTCGCCGTCATCTTCGCGCTTCGCCGCGGCTGCCTTGGTGGGGAGCTGCGGCTTGCGGCCGGCGCGGGCTGCCTTGAGCGACTGCTCCAGGGCCGCCATGAGGTCGCTGACCGGTTCGCGATCGACGTCGTCCTCCGCCACGGTGATCTCGTGTCCGGCGAGCTTCTCCTTCGCCGCAGCCTTCACGTGCGCCTCGAACGTGTTGCGGTAGCGCTCGGGCTCGAAGGGACCGGTGAGCTGGTCGACGAGGTCCATCGCCATGTCGACCTCGCGCTCGCGCACCGGCGGCCGCTTGTCGAGCCCCTCCAGCTCGTCGGGGCTGCGGATCTCGGCGGGCCAGTACATGGTCTCGAGCACGAGCATGTCGCCGCTGACGCGGAGCGCGGCGAGGTGCTCCTTCTGGCGCATCGCGAACTTGGTGATGCCGACCTTCTCACCCTCACGGAGGGCCTTCACGAGCAGGTGGTAGGCCTTCTCGCCGCCCTCCTGCGGGGCGATGTAGTAGGTCGCGTCGTAGTAGATCGGGTCGATGTCGCTGATCTCGACGAAGGCGTCGATGTCGATCTCGCGCATGCTCTCCACGTCGAGCGCCTCGAGCTCGTCATGGGTGAAGGTGACGTACTGGCCATCCTCCACCTCATAGCCCTTGACGATGTCGTCCCACGCGACCTCGCGACCCGACTTCTCGTCGACGCGCTTGTTGCGGATGTGGGCGCCGGTCGACTTGTGGAGCATCGAGAATTCGACCCGATGTGAGCTCACCGCGGTGTAGAGCTTCACGGGTATCGAGATGAGTCCGAAGGTGATGTGGCCGGTCCAGATCGATCGCATGTCGAGCGAATGCCCGGGCACTCCATCGTTACGCCTCGCGGAGTCGCTCCGTGAGGTCGGCGACGAGCGCCGCGGCGTGCTCGTCGGCGGCGTCGGCCTCCGATGCAGCCTTTCGCGCCGCGTCGAGCGCACGCTCGGCGTGCGCGACGTCGCGTGCCGCGTCACGTTGCTGCTGGGCCGCCGCACGGCGTTCGGCCTTCGCCTCGGCGAGCTCAGCCTTGAGCCGCCGGCGTGCGGCATCCCGTCGGCTTGCAGCGGCCTCTCGCGCCGGCACGGTCGACGCGCGGGAATCCTTCGTGTTGGGGCGCTCTGACCTCGTGGCACGAGACGCGGGGCCCGTGCTCGCGAGGAGCGCAGCCTCGAGGCTGTCGCCCGGCGCGGGCTCGCGCGCGAGCCGGGCCTCGAGGAACGCGCCGGTGTCGTCCGCGAGCGGGGCGGCACGCAGCGCGGCTGCGATGTCTGCGCGACGGGGCGCGTTGGCCTGCTCGTTCGCGTCCGCGAGCGCAGCGCGAGCCGCGCGGGCCAGCGTGTCGACCAACGC
>JAOPYW010000236.1 GCA_025964405.1 Thermoleophilia bacterium
TCCGCGTCAGGCGCCACCTTCGACGAACGGTGCCGAATCCACCGTCGCGACACCACCGGTCTGGCTCGAGGTGTACGTGCCAGCCTTGTTGCTGACCGCACCACCGCCGCCGGTCGCCTGACGCGAGCACGTCTTGTTGCGCAGGCTCGGGGTTGATCCGGCGCAGCGCCAGGGCGGCGCGAACGGTATGGAGTAGTTGTCGACCGCGATCGTGAACTCGACGTCATGTATCACGGCGCCGGAGAAGAGGTCGAACCACTGATGGCGTTCCTTGACCGTGCGCACGACGTCGTCGTTGGTGAGGATCGAGCAACCGTAGATGATGTTGCCCACCGCCCAGAGCGGCTGACACTGGTTGCACGGCCCCTCGGCCTTCCCGTAGCGCGGACTCTTCCAGTAGCACTCGCCGCGGCCGCGGATCTTCACTACCGGATTCGGGCCGACCGTCTGGCCGGTGCTCGAGGTGATCCGCCCGTCGGTACGAACCCACAGACCCCCGGCAGTGAGCCACGACGGATAGCCGATCATATTCGTGTTCGCGGCGTCCTGCGCAGCGCCGGACTCGGTGAACATACCGGTGTTGAGGCCGGGAACGAGCGGCGCGATGCCCCCGCACTGGCCACGGTGCACGCTGACGCAGCTGCCCTTCGGTGATGTCAGCGTGCCGGCCCCGATGTCGATCACCCGGTTGTCGGGGGCAGGGCGAACGACCTTGACGGCGCCACCCTCGACGGCGCCCGGCAGGATGTAGCCCGGACCTGCGCCGCTCCCGTTGTAGAAGGTGTAGGTGTGGAGCTCGTCGTAGGTCGTGCAGTAGGTCGCATAACGCGCGTGATTCACAGGCTTCTGGATGTAGTTGCCGTAGCCTGCGCCCACGTTGACCGGTCCCTCCATCTGGAGCTGCCAGTCGCCCGTATCCTCAGCGACCTCGACGAATTCGAACCCGGTGACATAGATCGACGCGCAGTTGGCGCCCGGCCCGGGTTCGAGCACGCATGTCATCTTCATGCGCGCCTCACTGTTGATGAAGTCGCACTGGCTGGATGCCGCGCCCCCCTGGTAGGTCGTCGTCGGGGTGCCCGGATCCACGACCACCTCGGAGCCGGAGAGCGGTCCGAAGAGCGTGTAGTCGTGAACCTCGCGGTCGGCGACGATCGTGATCTGGCCGGTGGTTGTGCGGCCAGGCCGGAACATGACGAGCGCACGGTTGCGCAGACCGGCCTCGACAATCGCGGTCTCGCCACCCGTCGGAGCCGAGGAGCTTCCGTGAAACGCCGGGATCTCCTTGGTCGCCCAGCGCTCCGAACCGCCGCCAAGCGAGGAGGGGAGCCCGAGGATCTGGTAGCCGCCAGCGGGCAGGTCCTGGAAGATGGCAAGCCCTGCATCCACCTTCGCCGAACCGCTCGACCACGTCTGCCCCGTGGTCGTGTTGCGCACCGTATAGCTCACGCTTCCCGGAAGGATGCGCTTGAGCATGACATGCGGCGTCGGCTCGGTGGGATTGCGCGCGAGGTTCGCGATCCATCCGAATGCCGGTACGCAGCCTGCGCGCGGCACCAAGGGGCAGCCGGCCATCTTCACGCCGCTGGCGCCGCTCAGGCCGCATCCCTGGATCGACATGCGTTCGTCGCTCTGGTTCGTGACTTGGCAGATCTCCACGGCGAGTGAACCCGTCTGCTCGCGGCCTCGGCGGTCGATGGTGGTCGTCAGGTCACGTGTCAGTCGTGCCTGGGTCGAGTTGAAGCGGGTCGCGACCGTGGTGGGAACCCGCACGCGCACGTCGATGCGGAAGAAGTCGGGAATGACGCCGTCCTTGTCGGCCGGGCCGGTGAGGTCGACCTCGCTGTCGATCGGCGTCGCCCGGGCCTGGACCAGTTCGAGCGCGGCGGGTGCCGAGCTGGTGCCGACACCGGCAAGGATCAGCGAATTCGGCTTCTTGACGACATCCGACACGTCGCAGTAGGAAGCCGTGTTGCGGCAGCCTGGTCGATCCATCCAGGCGCGATTCGTGGCGATGTCCTCCTGCACCTGCAGGCCCGAGGCAGTGATCGCCGCCTGCAGCTTCGCGGTACCGCGAAGGGTGCTGCTCCCGACCGAGGCCAGCGCCACCGACGATGCCACGGCCGCCAGGACGATGACCGCGATGATGACCTCCACCACGGTGAAGCCCGCTTCGTTGCGCTGGCTACGAATCATGCACCACCTTCGGAGATCGGGGCCGAGTCGACGATCGCGGTGCCGCCGGACCTCGGTGACACGTAGCTACCGCCCGGGTTGCTGACCGGCCCTCCGCCGCCAGTCTGGAGGCGCGCGCAGGTCTTCGCCCGGAGGCTGGGAACCTTGGTCGAACAACGCCACGCCGGCGTGAAGTTGATCGTGTAGGCATCGGTCGCGATCAGGTCGGGCTTGGCGACCAAGGTCACGGCTCCCGTCTCCATGTCGAAACCGGTATAGACCTCGTACACCTTGCGCACGACATCGTCGCGCGTCAGGATCGAGCAGCCACCGACCGTGCCGTCGGGCAGGGTCCACAACGCCTCGCACGAGTTGCACGGACCTTCCTGCTTGCCCGCGAACTTCGGGCTCGTCCAGTAGCACTCGCCCAAGCCGCGGATGTGCACCTGCGTGTTCTTGGCGATCGTGCCCGCCGGCGTATCGATGGTGCCATTGGCGTACACCCACAGCGCACCCCCCTTCAACCAGCCGGGGAAGTCGATGCGGTTGGTGTTCTTCGCGGAGCCCGCCACGTACTTGGGCGGGATGATCAGGCCCGAGTTGAGCCCGGGCTGCAGCTTGCCGTAGTTCGGCAGGAGGTTGCACTGCTCGCGCTGGTTCGCGATGAAGCAGCGCTGCCCGGGCACGTCGATCGTGGATCCCGAGATGCGCAGCACGCGGTTGTCGGGCATCGGCGTGACCTTGTATTCCACGTCGCCTTCCACGGCTCCGTCGAGGTAGCGCGCGGGTCCGGGACCGGGTCCGTAGTAGTAGGTGTAGGTGTGGTACTCCGAGTAGG
>JAOPYW010000285.1 GCA_025964405.1 Thermoleophilia bacterium
GAGATCCACGACGCCAAGCAGGTGCTCGAGATCAAGACCAGGGGCGTGCGCACGAAGGCCGACGGCGTCACCCGCCTCGTGGCGGCCGCCGGAAGCGCCGCGCAGACCGCGATCTTCGTGGGCGACGACCTCACCGACCTCGACGGGTTCCGCGGGCTCGACGAGGCGCGGGCGGCGAATCCGTCGCTGCGCACCGTCAAGGTCGCCGTCGGCGGCCACGAGGCCCCTGCGCCGCTCGTCGACGCCGCCGACGTGGTGCTCGAGGGCGAGGCCGCCGTGCCGCAGCTGCTCGCCGCACTGCTCGGCCGCTGACCTGCGGCACACCGCGGCGCGCACGCACGCCCCGGCGCCGTCGCCCAGCCGCCCGTGGCCCGGAAATACCTGCATTCCGGGGTAACCGGCCGCAGGTTGGCCGCATCAGGTCGGTTCTCGTGGGACAAGGCGGCCGCGAGCATCGAAGAAACGGTAACGGGGCATAGGCCCTGTGCCGATGACGCATGCCACCGTCGGATTCGTCGTCGCCAGCCGCACCGCAGCACACCATGACCGAGCTCAACCAGCCCAAGACCACACCTGTCGCGCCGATTCATGCGCCGACGACGACGTCGAATGTCGACGGCGCTGCCGAGGTGTACCGCCGCGCGGTCGAGGCGAAGCCCACCGGCTTCGCCGAGAACCCGATCGCGGCGATGGCGCAGGCGGTCGACAAGCTCGGGCGCGCCGCGGCATCGGTCGTGACGAGCAAGCCGGCGGAGGGCCTCGACGGGCTGGCGGAGGGCGAGGCGAAGCTCAAGGCGGCGATCGCTGCGGTACGCGCCAACCCGGGTTCGCTGCAGGCGAAGCAGGCGGCGCTGCAGGCAGGCCTCAAGCTGCTCGACCAGATGTCGTCGCTCGCCCCGAACGACCCGCGCCGCCTGGCGGTCGCGAAATTCGCCGTCGGTCTCGCCAACCAGCTCGGCGCCGCGGGCATACCCTTCAACGCCGGCGGCCTCGACGTGCGCGGGCTGCTGCGCGTCGCAGCGCAGCTGATGTCGCGCTTCGGCTCGTCGGCCGACATGCAGGCGGCGTTCGCCCTCGAGGGCACGCTCAAGGCGGCGCTCCCCGCGACGAGCGCCACCGCGGTCGCGCTCCGGGACGAACTCATGACGCGCTTCGGGCTCTCGCAGCACGCCAAGAGCGTGATCGCGGCGGGCTGGTCGGTGCGCGAGGCGCGGGCCGGCGAGACGCCGAGCCTCGACCTGTCGGCGCGCACGCTCGTGCTCGATGCCGCGCAGTCGAATCCGTCGCTGTCGGTGCTGGCCCGGGCCTACTGGCAGGACCAGACCCTGCGTGCGCCGGCCGAGAAGGACGGCTTCATGGAGGCATTCCAGAAGGTCGCGAACCAAGGCACCCTGGCCTCGCTCAGTCGCAAGTACCGCGAAGTGCGTGACCTGGCGCGGCGCGAGCTGCAGCAGGGCCGCATCAGCGTGATGGGTTCGCCGAGCTCGGGCGTCTCCGCGTCGAGCGCGGCGCGCACCGACGAGAGCGCAGACATGTTCGCGTCGCTCGCCAGCTACTCCAAGTCGGGCGAGGCGGGCGAACTGCCGGCCGAGCTCGCCGCCCCGCTCGGCGGGTTCTTCGCCCCGGCCTGATCACAGCGTCGTTTCGAAGCTGTGACGGATGCTCATGGGGAGCTGCAATTCGGTCGATGAACCGAGGTGCTCCCGTCGCCCCGCACCTGGCTCACGATCGCTGCCGCGCTCTCGCTCCTGACAGCGCTCGTCGCCGCGTCGTCGACCTCGTTCGCGGCTTCTTCGAGCTCGACCGTCGTCAGCGCCAACGTGCTGAGTTCCACGACGCTCGACCTGACCGGCTGCGGCGCGACGACACGCGACTTCGGGCTCGTGCAGCCGTTGGCCACGGTGCGCTCCAGCGGGGCATGCGCCGTCGCGTTCAGCTCCTCCAACAGCACAGCCACCCTCTCCGCGAGCCAGCGCGACCGCTTCGGCACCGCGATGACCCAGGCGAGCTCCGTGTGGACCGCACGCAGTGGCACCGCGACCTACTCCGCCGTGGACGCGACCAGCTCGAGCGACCTCTGGGTCGGCGGATCGCCGCTCATACCCGGAACCGCCGTGCTCCGCCACAGCGTCGACAGCGGGGCGACCTGGAGCGACGTGACCCCCTGCGCCGGGGCCACCGACATCAAGGAACTCATCGCCTACTCCGCCACCGAAGTGCTCACCGTCGGCAACAAGGTCTGCCGCACCACCGACGGCGGCGCGACGTGGTCGATCATCGCGACACCGTTCGCACTCCCGACCGGACCGCACCTCGGAGCCGCTGCGGGCACCAACGTCGTCTGGCTGAACGCCAACGGTGGCGGCCGCGTCATGCGCAGCGCCGACCGTGGCCAGACCTGGACGGCGATCACCATCCCCGCGATCAGCTACGGCATCCGCACGATCGCCGCGCGGGGCACGACGACCGTCGTCGCCATGGCCGACCGCGTCAACGTCGGCGGAACCACCCGGTCGATGCTCGCCTACTCCTCCACCGATTCAGGTGTCACGTGGAACGAAGCGGTCGTGCGAACGACGAGCACCCTGACGAGTTCGGTCGGCGACGTCGACGTCTCGACCTCCGGGCGCTTCGCGGTGCTCGGAAGCGCGGGCTACGGCCTCTGGTCCTCCGACGACAACGGAGTCACCTGGGCCAGTCGCGGCACGCCCGGTGTGGTGCGCCTGCGGCATCTGGTCGGCACCACCTGGCTCACGACGAACTACCAGTTCGGCAACATGCGCATCTCCACCGACGACGCCGTCAGCTGGAGCAGCTTCTTCCCGAACGGCGGCGACCCGCGGTCGATCATCCAGGCCGTCACCAAGGAGCGCGGCACCAACCACGTGGTCATGGTCGGCTCCAACGAGCAGGTGCTGCGTTCGACCACCCTCGGCGCGACCTGGTCTCCCGTG
>JAOPYW010000291.1 GCA_025964405.1 Thermoleophilia bacterium
ATGACGACGACGATTCGATCTGGGTCGCCCGCACGCCGGCCTGAGCGCGCGTGCGGCCACTGCCGGCCACCTGCGTGGCCGAGGGATGCCACGTTCGACGGATCACCCTGACGACCGCCGCGACCCCGACGAAGTTCGGGGGAAGGCACCGTTCGTCGTCCAAGCGTCGCCCGGTGCGGTCACACGTCAGCACACACGATTGGTCGCGCAGCTCGCACTGCCCGGCCAGGAGGTCACTCGCATGTCCATTCGTATCCGCGTCTACCCGAACGGCGGAGCAGGCGCCTATGGCGGGCTCAACGGCATGGGCGGCAACGCCTACGGCGGCGTCAGCGCCCAGTCGTTCTTCAACTCCAAGCTGCAGGCGCAGCAGCAGATCTCGAACCTGCAGCTGCAGTACGAGCGCGCCCTCTGGGGTGAGCGACTGGAGACCACCAAGCTCAAGGCCCAGATGCAGTACCAGAGCCCGCTGCTCGCGCTGCAGGGCGGCCTCGGCGCCTTCGGCCTCGGTGCTGCCGGCATCGGCGGCCTCGGTGGCCTCGGTGGCTTCGGGCTCGGTGCGGTGAATCCGTACGCGATCGCGATGCAGTCCCAGAACAACTTCTGGGGCAGCATGGGGCGTCGCTTCTAGCGACGCTGGTTCCACCTAGGTGACGCGCGGGCCGGTTGACGGATGTCAGCCGGCCCGCGGCGTCGTCCGTCGGTCGCCCGCGCGGTCGCGCTAGTTGCGCCCGTCGGCGCGGGTCGCATCCGGGTCGGCCCCGGCGGCGAGTTCGGCCGCGCGTGCCGCATCGTCGCCGTCGACGTCGCCATCGCCGTCGACGTCATCGGGGTCGAGCGCCCCGTTGATGCCCTCGCCCGTGCGCCCCTGCACGTCGGTGCTCGATGCGGTGTCACCCGCGGCCGCATCGGCGCTCCCCAGGTCGTCGGTGACGACGCGCTCGTCGGAGCCCGCAGCCGCATCCTCCTCCACCGGCTGCACGAGCACGATCACGTAGATGCGTCCGTTGAACCAGCCGGCATCGGCGGCACCGATGCCCACGCCGGCCGCATCGGGGTCGACGAGCTGGTCGTTGGTCGCGGTCTTCGACTTGAGCCCCGCGAGGGCGTTGCCCGGCGTGTGCGCCCACACGACCAGCACGCTGGCGTGCTCCTCGTAGAGGGTCGCGTCGCCGCCGAGTGCGGCCTGCACCTGGGCGTCGAGCGTCGCGCCACCGGCGACCCGCGTCGAGAGCTGGTGGTCCTGGGCCAGCGCCTCGGCCTGCCGCTGCGCGACCCGCGCGATCGCACGGTTCGGCTCGAGCACCTCGAGGCTGCGCCCCCGCCGGATCGCGTTCACCGAGCGCAGCAGCTGGTCGGCGTCGGCCGTCGCCGCACGCGCCACGCCGGCCCCGCGCATCGGCAACGACCCTGCGTTGCCGACGACCGCGCCCCGCTCGCCCTTGGGGAGCGTCTGCGTGTAGTGGGGGAAGCGCGCGTCGAGCCACTGCAGCACGCCCTCCTGGCGGATGAGCGCCGCACCCGAGGTCGACCCGACCGCCGCGCGCGAGACGAAGTTGTCGCCCGGCAGCATCACGAGCATGGCCACGAACAGGGTGACCCAGCCGAGCCCGAACAACGCTCCCGACACGACCGCGACCCCGCGTCGCTCGAGCGGATCCTCCAGCGGCACGTCCCATTCCGGATCGATGCGACCTGCCGCGCGACGCGCGAGCCACCAGCGCAGCACCGCGGCCATCGCGAGCCAGACGATCGCCCCGCAGAGCCCGGCGCCGACGATGCGGCTCGTCTCCGCACCGAGCCCGGTGAGCGCGTGCACGACGTCGCCGGAGGGGTCACACATGAGCGCCGCCACGACGAATGCCACGTAGGCTGCGATCGTGCGACCGATCGACGCGACGCCACCGAGCAGGCCACCGGCCCAGCCGAACAGCACGATGGCGGCGACGACGCACAGGTCGAGGAGGAGTCCCCCGATCACGGGGCACCCTCGCGGGCCGTCTGAACTGACAGGTCGGGGGGTAGCATCGTGGGTACGCTACCGCGTCGGCCGGTCACATCGGCCGACGACCGAACGACCTGACCGATGACTTCACTCCTCATCCTCGCAACCGTACTCCTCGCCATCTGGCTGTGGACGCTCGTCGAGCGCGACGGCCGCGCCGCCGCCGTGCGCACGTACGCGCACGTGCCGTTCGTGGGCGCACTCACGTGCTACCTGATGGCGATCGGCCTGTGGATCCGCTGAGGTCGTAGTCGCGCACGAACGCGCGCGCCTCCTCCTCGGTGGTCACCGCACCCACGGCCTGATCCTCCGCTAGCGCCGCCACGAGCACCCCTTGCGCCGGGCCCGGCGCGATGCCCAGCTCCGACGCGATGGCCGTGCCGTCGAGCAGCGGATCGGGCCGCCCCGCGCCTGCCTCGCGCCAGACTGACGTCCACGCGCGCCGTGCGAGCTGCAGGTGACGGCGGAGCCAGGCCCGGCGGTCGGCCACGCCCGAGGTGGCCATGCGGTCGGCGATGCTGAGCACGACGGCCTCGGCCGCGACCGGCTCCACCTGACGACGGAACCGGTACAGCTCACGCGGCCCCGCTGCGCCGTGCAGCAGGTATCCGAGCGCTAGGTGCGTGCCCACGAGCCGTCGCACCTGGGTGCGCACGGTGCCCGCGAGGCGCCATCGGTCGGCGATCGTGTCGACGAGCTCCATGCCCACGCGGTCGTGGCCGCCGAAGCCCACGCGGCCGCCGGGCAGCTCGGTGCGCGTCGCGGGTTTGGCCAGGTCGTGGCACAGCGCCGCGAGGAGCACGACGGTGCGTTGGTGGTCGGTGAACGGCACGGCCGCGACGCCCGGCTCGCTGATCGGCAGCCAGAACTCGGTCGCGGCGATGACGTCCTCCGCGTTGTCGAGCACGGCGAGCGTGTGCTCGTACACGTCGAGGTGGTGGAAGGCGCTCTGCGCGACCCCCCGACACGCGTGCAGTTCGGGCAGTAGGTAGTGCTCGAGCCCGAGCTCGGCGATCGCGCGCCAGCCGCGACGGGCTTCGCCACTGAGGAGCAGCAGGCGCAGCTCGACCCACGTGCGCTCCCCAGCCGGTTCGGCGCTGCGCGCGGCCCGTGCGCGGATCGCATCGGCGGTGGCGGGCTCGACCGTGGCGTGCAGCACGTGCGCGAAGCGGGCGGCGCGCAGCAGGCGGAGGGGATCGTCGTCGAGCGACGCGACCGACACCATGCGCACGATGCCGGCGGCGAGGTCGTCGAGCCCGCCGGTCGTGTCGACGATGACCGGTTCGCCGGCGATCGGCAGGGCGAGGGCATTGATCGTGAAGTCGCGTGCCGCGAGGTCGGCGGCGAGGTCGTCGCCGCGCAGCTCGCACACGTCGACCTGCAGCACGCCCGCCCAGCGGTCGTCGTTTGGCGCGGCGGCGGCAGCGATGCGCCAGCACCCGTGCTCGTCGCCGAGCGGGAAGGCGGTGCCCTGCACGGCCCGGGCGATGCGACGGGCAAGTGCCTCGGAGCTGCCGCCGGTCACGAGGTCGACGTCGAGCAGGGGCCGGTCGAGCAGGGCGTCACGCACGGTGCCGCCGACGATCCAGGTCGCGTCGACCGCCTCACCGTGGAGCGCTTCAACGAGCGCCGCGCGCAACGGCTCGAGCCGCCGCAGCGCGGCGTCAAGGTCGAGCGCATGCGCCGGGGCGCTGCTCACGATGCGGTGTGCACCCGCAGCAGGCGTGGCTCGCCCGCGATGCTGCAGGTGATCTCGTAGTTGATCGTGCCCGACCAGCGCGCGTGGTCCTCCGCGGTCACGTCGGCGTCGCCGTCGCGACCGATCACCGTCACGACGTCACCGACCTCGACGTCGTCGCCGACGAGCAGGGAGATGTGGTCCATGCTGACGTTGCCGACGATCGCCCGCTGGCGCCCGCGCACGAGCGCCGTGCCCGTGTTGGCGAGCGCACGGCGCACGCCGTCGGCGTAGCCGATCGGCACCTCCGCCACCCGCACCGGCTCCGCCGCCACGAACGAGCGCGTGTAGCCCGTGCTCTCGCCGACGTCGAGGTGGCGGATGTCAGCCACGTGCGATCGCACGGCGAGCACCGGCGTGAGGCCGTGGCGTGTGGCGTCGAGCTGCTGCGGATCCAGGCCGTAGGTCGCCACGCCGCAGCGCACCGCGTCGAAGTGCGCGGCCTCCGAGCGCAGCGTCGCAGCGCTGTTCGCGGCGTGGGCGACGAGCCCGGGAACCTGCTGCTTCGCCTGCGCGACGAGCTCCGTGAAGCGCGCGAGCTGCAGCTCGAAGAAGCCGTCGTCGTCGGCATCGTCGGCTGTCGCGAAGTGGGTCATGATGCCCTCGACCTCGACGCCCTCGATGCCCGCGAGCCGGCCCAGCGCGTCGAGCGCCTCGTCGAACGGCACGCCCCAACGCCCCATCCCGGTGTCGACCTTGAGGTGCACGCGGGCCGGTCGCCCGGCGCGCGCGACGCTGCCGTTCGCCGACGCGTCGTCGACGAGGGCTTCGAGCATCGTGGTGCTCAGCACGGTCACCGACACGTCGAGGTCGAGCGCACGTCGCATGCTGGGAGCATCGAGCGGACCCATCACGAGCATCGGCACGCGGATGCCCACCTGTCGCAGGTGGCGCGCCTCGCTGAGCGTCGCGACGCAGAGCCGACGCGCCCCGGCTGCGACCGCGGCCTGCGCGACGCGGTCGACGTCGTGCCCGTAGGCGTTCGCCTTCACCACCGCCCACAGCTGCGCGTCACCGGCGAGCCGGTCGCGCAGTACGTGCAGGTTGCTGCGATAGGCCGCGAGGTCGATCCTGACCTCCGCGCGCGGCGGCGAGACGGCGACGGTCATGCACTCCCCCGCTGGGCGAGGGCGGCGGGGAGCCGGTCGATCAGGTCGGAGGCGACCACGCCGTTGGCGTCGAGGTCGGCAGCGGCGCGCTCGGCGGCGGCGCTGCACCCGAGCGACGCACACGCACCCGCGAGTACCGGGTCGAGCCCACGCGCCATCAGGGCTGCGGCAACTCCGGCGAGCACGTCGCCCGTGCCGGCCGTCGACTGCGCACGGTGCCCACCGCAGACCAGGTAGTCGCCGCCGGGCAGGGCGATGATCGTATCCTCGCCCTTGAGCAGGATGGTCGAACGTGTCAGTCGGGCAGCCTCGATCGCGTGGTACAGGCGTCGCGCACGCACGTCGTCGCTCTCCACGCCGAGCAGCCGCGCCAGCTCCCCCTCGTGCGGCGTGAGCAGCGTGGGCGCGCCGTCACGCGCAGCCAGCGCCTGCGTGTCACCGGCGAGTGCGGAGATGCCCTGCGCGTCGAGCACGAGGGCGCGCGCACTGTTCACCGCCCAGCGCACGAGCGCACGCACCTGGTCGCCCTCACCGATGCCCGGACCGATCACCACGGTGTCGGTCTTGCCGATGAGGTCTTCGAGCTTCTCGGCGGCAGCCACCGTCATGCGACCCTGCTCGTCGGAGAGCATGCCGCGGAACTGCACCTCGGGGATGGCGATGTCGAGCGCCGGTGCGATGCGATCGGGCACGGCGGCCCACACGACCCCGGCACCCGCGCGCATCGCCGCGCGCGCCGTTAGGGAGATCGCGCCCGACATGCTCACCGAGCCACCGATGGCGAGCACCGTGGCGTCGTACTTCGAACCTTCGCGTCGACGATCGGGGAGCACCGACAGCAGCGCCGGGGTGGCGATGCCCTGCCGGGTCGGCTCCTCCACCTGGCCCGGGATGCCGACGTCGACCGCCTTCACGCGTCCGGCGTGGAAGCGCCCGGGCGCGATCGCGAGCCCGACCTTGGGTGCGTGGAAGGTGACGGTCAGGTCGGCGCGGATCGCCGCGCCGGCGATCGTGCCGTCGCTCGCGTCGACGCCGCTCGGCATGTCGAGTGACACGATCGGCAGCAGCGACGCCTCGATCGCGCGGATCGCCGCCTCGTACGGCGGCTTGGGTGCACCCGACACGCCCGTGCCGAGCATCGCGTCGACCACGAGGTCGACTCCCTCGAGCGACGTGCGCCACGCGGTCACGTTCACGCGTTCGACCGGCACGTGCAGCTTCTCGAGCACGTCGAGGAAGGTCTGCGAGTCGCGGCGCACCTTGCTCGCCGCCTCGACCAGCAGCACGCGCACGCGACGACCGGCAGCGGCGAGATGACGTGCCACGACGAAGCCGTCGCCGCCGTTGTTGCCCGGACCACAGACGATCGCGACGTTCAGCGCGTCGGGGAACCAGTTGAGGATCTCCCCTGCGGCGCCCATGCCGGCGCGCTCCATGAGCACGGCGCTGGGGATGCCGACCTCGTCGATGGCGAGGCGGTCGACGGTGCGCATCTCGA
>JAOPYW010000301.1 GCA_025964405.1 Thermoleophilia bacterium
CACGGGACGATCGGCGACGGGCACCGCAGGCGGGAGCTCCGGGCGGTCGGCACCGGTTCCCGCAGGCGCGTCGTGCATGCGCGCGAGGAGCCAGCGGCCGAGTGCGTGGTGGAAACCATCCTCCGCGACGAGCGCGCGCTCCTCGTCGTCGGCGTCGAGCTGCCCGAAGCTCGGGTGAAGCGTGGTCAGGCCGAGCTTCGACGCCTCGACGATCGAGCGTCCCTCGGCGGCCTCGCAGAGCGCACTCGCAGTCGCGAAGGCCGAGGCCCGCCCACGCACGCGCGCGGTCGCGCTGACGATGACGCCGTCGGCGTCGACGTCGAGCCAGTAGTTGGCGAGCACGCCGCACGAGCCGCCCGCGCAACCGTCGACGATCGACTCGCCGGCCCCCTGGAGGACCTGGTCGATCGGCGGCTCACCGAGGGCGGGCGCGTCGAGGTGTTCGCGGAAGCTGCGCATGCTCCGACCAGCGTACACGCACGCGGGCCCGCAGCTCGCCGGTCGGCGTGTGCTACGGGCCCGCAGTGTGCGACCAGCTCCCCTGTGGTGGAGGGCTAGTTGAGGAGCTTGAGCGTGGAGTTGTCCTTCTCGGCCTGCGTCTCGGAGCTGGCGTCGCCGGTGGGTTCGGCTGCGACCGTGCCACCGGTGGCGAGCGTCGCGGCGTTGGCGAGGTTGGAGACCGGAGCCTTCGCGGCCGCGCCCTTCGACGGGTCGGCGACTGCGGCGCCGGCATCCTCGTTCGCCACCTTGCACGGCTTGGTGGCCGCGGCGAGCTGGATCACCTTGCGCAGGAGCGAGGCGTCGACGTAGCCGGTGTAGAAGTTCTGGATCGTGCCACCGCGATTGACCACCGCGACGCCCGGCGACTGCAGCAGGCCCACCTTCGAGAGCAGGTCACCGTAGCGCTTGACCTCCTTCGGCGTGTAGGTGAGCAGCAGCGTGTCCTTCTGCACGGTGGTCGACGAGTGCGAGAGCGCACTGGTCACCGATGCGAGCACCGACTGGTCGAGGATCGAATCGGGCTGGTGCAGCACGACCACGATCGGACGCGCGCAGTGCGCACGAGCGAAGTCCTTGGGCGTGAGCTGGCTGATCTTGATCGCCGCTCCACCTGCAGCCTCGGTGCCCGACAGCTCGTTGGTGCCGGGCTCGGTCTCACCGGTCGCGGTCGCGCCGGTCGCGGTCGTGGCCGGGGCGGGCGTCGTCGTGCCATCGGCGTTGACCACGGGCGTGCCGGTGGCGTCGGTCGTCGGCGCGGGGGTTGCACCAGCTGCGGGATCCACCACGGCGGCATCCTCGGCGGCAGCTCCACCACAGCCAGCGGCCACGAGGGCCAGGGCGAGCGTGAGCAGGCCGGCACCGACGGTGCGGCGCATGCGGCGCGGACGCCGCACGGAAGGAGAAGGTCGACCCGGCTCGGACACCGATGCGAACGCAGGAGAGGACCTGCCTAGGCAGGTGGGTGCCCTGTCATACACGGCAATGCCGTGGACGAACGGGAGCTCCCGATCGAGAAGTGTTGGCCCTTCGACGTGTTGCACCATGCGCCGGGCCGGGTCTGCACCCACCATAGCAGCGGCCTGCGCCGCTGACCATGTGCCTCGAATGTCTGATCGCTGTGGCATGGGATTCCTCATCGCGTGCTTGCGGATTCGTCGGTGGTACTGGGCTCCGCAGCAGAACTGCCTGCGGTATCGGCACTCGGTTCGGGAACCTGAGCAGTCTTTGCGGCCGCGTCGGTGTTCGCGACCGGGGTTCCGGTCGTGGCCTTCGCGGTCGCGGGCTTCGCGTTGGCTGCCTTGGCGGCGGCAGCCTTCCGTGCGGCGGCGGCCTTGGCGGCCTTGAGCTTCGCGGCCTTCGCCTGGGCCGGTGTCAGCTTCGACGCGCCGGCCTTCGAAGTGGTTCCCGCACCAGCGGTGGCGTCGGAGACGGCGGGCACGATGTCCTGCTCGGCCGTCGTGGTCGCCGCCGGCGGGGTCGTCACTGCCGCATCCGTGGGCGACGTGTAGATCTTGAAGCCGGCGACCACGGCGATCACCGCGAGGAACACGACGCAGGCGATCTCCATGATGCCGAGGCGCGTGCGCCCGTCGGGGGCGGCGGCGACGGCCACCTCCGCGTCGGCGTACGACGAGACGCCCGGCAGCGACAGTGCGTCCTGCTGGCTCGTGGTGCGTGTCTTGCGGCCGCGTGCACGGCGGGCGCGGCGCGGCGTCTCGGTGGCGTCGGCGTCGCTGCCCCAGTCGAAGCCGCGATCGGGTTCGAAGGCGGCTGCGACCGATCCCTCCGAGCCGTCGGGCGCCGCGGGCGGGAACTGCTGCGGCTGGGGAGCGGTGTTCGCCAGCTGTGGGAAACCGTCGGGCGCGATCGTCAGTGCTCCTGCGAGCTCGGCCGAGACGGGCGTGGCGTCGGCGAACGCGGCTGCATCCGCGGGGAGGCTCGGCAGGGCGGGCGTCGGCGCCTGTGCGGTGCCGGGCTGCGGCGGCGCGAACGACGGGGCGAATGCGGGAACCACCGTCGGTGCCGGCTCGGCAGCGAGCTGCGTCGACACGAGCGGCGGCGCGAAGGCGGGTGCTGCAGTGGGCGGAGCCGGCGGAGCGAACGCGGCGGGCGCGGTCGAGGGCGGCGCGAAGGCCGGTCCACCGGCGAGCACGGGCGACGGCGGCGTGATCGGCGCGGCAACGGCCACGGGCGGGAACACGTCGGCGTCGGTCGGGGCGATGTCGGGCACGGCGACGAGCGGCGTGCGCGGGGGAATCGGAGCTGCGACGAGCGCCGGGGCAGGAGCCGCGGCCGGGGCAGGTGCCGGAGCCGGTTCGAACACGGATGCGGTCGGGGCGACCGCCTGGGCGAGCGCGGCGGGCAGCGGCGCGTCGAGTGCGAGGGCGTCGACCGGAGCGGCAGGAATCAGGGGGGCGTCGACTTCGGGCACTTCCGGCGCAGCGGGGGCGGGAGCGGGCGCGGCGAATCCGCTCGGGCGGCTCGACAGTACGTGCGTGTCGACCGGCACCGGTCGCGAGAGCTTGGGCCGACGCAGCTCGCCTGAGATCGCCGACGGGAGGTTCTCGCTGGCCGCGCCGAGGTTGCGGCGGGCGCGATCGATGCGGTCGGTGAACTGGGTGAGGAACTCGCCCATCGCCGGGTCGGTGGGCACCGGATCGGGTTCGGGACGTCGCTCGGCGGCGGCTTCCGCCAGGCGCCACGGGCTCTGGTGCGGCGCGTCGGCGGGCGTGGCTTCGTGGAGGGTGCGTGCCGGAACCGGCGTGCGCTCGGGGAGCGCGTCGCGGAACAGGGATCCGGGTCGTGCGATCGGGGCGCTCGGTGCGGCGAGCTCGGCCGGGGCGGCCGGGGCGGCCGGGAGCGCGTGGCTCCAGCCCTCGGCGCCAGCGGCGACCGGCAGCGACTCCACCTGGGCGGCCGCGGCATGTGCGCGCAGCTCCCCAGCGTTCGGCAGGGCCCATTCCATCGAGAGGGTCTGGCCGCAGGACTGGCAGTCGGTCGCGAGCGCAACCGTCTGGCCGGCGAGGAGGGCCTGTTCGTGGAGTGCAGGGTGGAACACCACGGCTCCGCCGCATCCATCGTGTGTTCCCTGCAGTGTGGACGGTACCGACACTCCGGCGTACTCCCTGTCGTATCCACGCAGCCATCGGGGCGACGTGGGGATCGCTGACCCATCGGCAGCGCAGGGAAGCTGCTTGAAAGGCCTCAGCAAACGGCACGAATCACAACGAGATTGCCATGTTCTATTCGTAATCCGCAGGGGTACAACGACGCTACCGTCGAATTCGCGCCCACGCGCGGCTGACGGTGCAGGACCCCATGTTGACGGAGGCGAACCGGGTGAAGGACACCATCGATACACCTACTACGAGCGAGTCGGCCGAGGGCACGCTGCGCGGGCTCTTCCGCCGTGGTCGCCGCACCCAGGACGCATCCCCCGACATCCACGCACAGGTGGACCTCGGCTCGGTCGCATTCGACACCCGGCACGACGACGCCCTCGAGACGGTCGACGACATCGCTCGACGCATGGACCTGCTGACCGCCGAGGCGATCGACATCGACCCAGCCAACGTGCGGGGTTCGCTCGACCTGCAGCGCGCCAAGATCGCTCGCGCGAACGAAGCGTCGTCGACGCCGCTCGGCACCGTGATGCCGAAGGTACCGACGCCCGCCGCCGCACCCCTGCCCCATGCCATCTCGATGCCCACGCAGACCGTAGCCCCGGAGGCTCCCGTGACGACCGACACGACCACCACCCCGACCGCCGCACCCGCCACGACGGAGCTGCCCGCCGACGAGGCCCAGATCCAGGCGCGCATGGATGCCGTGCTCGCCCCCACCCCGCCGGTCACGGCGCCTGCGCTCGATGCGGAGCTGCAGCCGAGCGTGGCGCCC
>JAOPYW010000324.1 GCA_025964405.1 Thermoleophilia bacterium
GCCGCCACCGCCGAGCCACGTGAAGACGCTGGGCACGACGATGAACCATACGACCCTTCGGCCGCTCGTTCAGCTGTGGCCAGATGTCGGACGTGCGATCGCCGACCCTGACCGGCGGGGTGCGCGCACACTCACTCAGGTGTCGCAGGTGATCAGGCACGAGCTCGAGCACGTGCGTGCATGCCTGCCGGGCATCGCGATTGGCGGGCCGCTCGAGGAAGGCATCGCCGAGACACTCACGAGGTGGCCGGGCGTTCCCCGGCAGTCGCGCGACCTGCTCGGGTTCCCTACGACCGGCCCCAGCACGCCGTGGGCGTACCCGCGCGAGACCGATGCCGTCAGACGGCTGTTGCGGGCCGGCGGCATCGACACGCGCGACGCCTCCGATCGGCAGGAGGCCCTGGAAGCCCTGCGCGGGTCGTCGCCCGACGAGACCCCCTTCGCGTTGGCGCGGCTCGTGGCAGGGGAGCGCCACATGGACGACACGTCGACGAACGAGCTGGCCCACGGCATCTCTGCGGCGTTCGACGGGCGGGATCGTCCCGACCTCGCCGTTCGTCGGTTGGTCGACGGGCTCCCGCCCCGATCGCGTTGACGTTGCGACATCGACTACCCGGGCGGGGAGGGAAAGCTCGCCGGTAGGTAGGCTGTTGCCATGCCTGCGCACCCCGATCAGACCGCGACACCCATCACCAGCTCCTCCGACAAGGGGGGTCGTGTGACCAGCGCACGCATCGTGTTGACCGGGGCCACCGGTGCGACCGGCAACGCCGTCGCGCACGCACTGGTCACCCGTGGCGACGCCGATCTCGCCGCCGTCGTCGCGCCGTCGGTCGCCTCGACACCGACGCGACCGCTCCCGACTGGCGTACCCGCCTTCGCGACGCTCGAAGACGCCTTGGCGGCCGTCGGCTCCCCAGCCGTGGTCGTCGACTTCACCCACGCCGAACCAGCGCTCGCGCACCTGCAGCTCGCACTCGACGCAGGCGTTCCCGTCGTACTCGGTGCCACGGGCCTCGACGAAGCCGACCTCGAGCGGTTCGGGGAGCTGTTCGCGGCCGCCGGCCTCGGATTGCTGCAGGTGCCGAACTTCTCGCTGGGCGCGGTGCTGCTGATGCGGGTCGCGGCCGAGCTCGCCACGTATTTTCCCGACGTCGAGATCGTCGAGACGCACCACGACGGCAAGCGCGATTCCCCGAGCGGCACCGCCGTGCTGGCCGCACGCCGCATCGCCGAGTCGCGGCGCGCCGCAGGGGTGGAGCCCGGTGCGGGAGCCGGTTCGGCGGGTGTAGGCGCCGGCCGCGGTACCGTGATCGACGGGGTGCCGGTGCATGCCCTGCGGCTACCGGGCGCGACGGCACACCAGGAGGTCGTCTTCGGCGCTCCCGGCGAGCTGGTGACGCTCCGCCACGATGCCATCGATCGTTCGTGCTACGCCGCAGGCGTCGCCCGGGCCGTGGCGGCCGTCGGTGGGCTGCGCGGACGGGTCGTCGGCCTCGACGCCGTGCTCTGACCGATCCGGCGGCAGTACGCCGCCCGCGGCGGAACCATGCGGAATTTCAAGTCATGTGGCCCGCATGCCGATGCTCCGAGGTGCCCTCTCTGCCCACTGCACGAGCCCTGCTTGCATGGCGCGCTCCTTCGCGCGTGCCTCGCGCTGCGCGCTCGGAGCGGGGTTTCTCGCTGGTCGAGGTGATCGTGGTCCTCGTGATCGTGGCGATCATCATGGCGATCGCGGCAGGTGCACTGTCGAACGCCAAGGGCGGCGTCCAACCCCAGCGCGTGGGCGCCAACGGCGGCATCGTCTGGCGCGCGATCTCGAACTGGCGCGCCGAGGTGGGCGGTGGACTCCTGCCTGCCACGAACCTCGTCGCCGGTTCCAACGGCTCCAGGCTCGTCGATGCGGAAGGCACGTCCTACCTCAAGGCGTGGCCGACCGACAGTGACAACCGGCCGATCGTGGTGACCGTCGGCACGGCGAACACACCGCCGCTCACCGGCACCCCGAACACCCTGGCCTACCGCGTCTCCGGGGGTGGGGCCAACGGCTGGATCGCCGGTTATGGTCCAGCCGGGCGCATCGTCTTCCGCCGGGTCGTGGCATCGACGGTCGCCGACGTGGGAACGGGGCCGATCGGATGATCGTGCGCTCGACCGCCCAGGATGGCTTCTCGCTGATGGAGATGGTGATCGTGCTCGTGCTCATGGGCGTGGTCTCGGCGGCGCTGTTTCCCGCCATCACGTCGATGAACCGCACCGCCAGTCGCACGACGTCGCTGTCGCAGGCGTCGGGCGAACTCAAGGTCGCGTCGCGCTACCTGGAACAGGACGTGCGCGCGATCGGTTCCCGACGCATGTCGCTCACGCCGCTGGGCTCCGACGGCTTCACGAGCACGACCTTCAGCGCTGACCTCACGAAGGCACTGGGGGAGACCTACGGCACTTCCGACGCCGCGCTCTACGCCCGCGGACACGATGTGGTCGTCGCGACGCCCACCCGATTCGAGTTCCTCGCGGATGTGCTTCCTGCGAAGCCCGGTCCGGAGCTCGTGAAGTGGAACCTGCTCGAGAACACCAACCGCTGCGGCGACCGTGATCCCGCCGCGCGCAACTGGTGCGTGCAGCGCTCGGTCTGGTGGACCAACGGTGGCGCAGGACAGATGGTCGACATCATGGCCCGCGGCCGCGGGGTGTTCCCCGCCACCGACACCTGCTACCGCGGCGCGACCTCCGCCAAGCGCCTCTTCTGCTACGAGGTCAGTCGCAACGGCGCAGGCACGACGGCGGCCACCACCTGGAACACGGCGCTCTACACGTGGAACACCGGATGGACCCCCACGAGCTGCAACCAGCGCTGGGCCGACCTCGCCGTGACCGAGGCGAACCGCAACGCAGCATCCACCTGGATCTCGCCGGTGGTGCACAGCGGCTTCACCACGAGCACGCGCCTCAGCCAGCTCGACACGATCACCGGCGTGGGCGTCGTGCTCCCTGCCGGCGGCTCCTACGGCGCGAGCGTCGAGCGCGTGCTCGACACGGCGCAGCTCAACCTGCGCGGCCGTCAGGGCACCACCTACCGCGCGGCGATCATGTGTGGTGCCCGATGACCGAGCGCCGACCAACGACCTCCGACGAACGTGGCGTGGCGCTCATCTGGGCGCTCCTGATCATGATCATCGTGCTCGCGATCATCTCCGGCCTCGCGGCGATCGCCCTCAACTCGTCGAGGGACACCCGCGACGCCAACAGTCGAACGCGTGCGACCTTCTGGGCGCAGGCCGCGGCCGAGGATCTCTCGACCCGCATCGTGAACGGGGAGGTGGGTCCGTGGGTGAGTTCGACGAGCGCGGCCGGCCAGTTCCTGTCGATGCCGCTGACGAGCCCCGTGACACCCTCGCTGACCACCTTCACCGTGCCCGGAGCATCGGGTGCGCGGAGCCGCGGCGCGCTCCCGCTCACCACCACCGCCGGCGGCGTCACGCAGCGCGGCTGGTACCAGGTGCTCGATCCCGGCAGCGCCGCCCGCAACCAGCCCTGGACCGGGCTCCGCAACCTCAACACGACCGACTACACCAATCGTGGCTCGATCGTGTTCGTGGTGCGGGCGTGGGCCGACACCCGCAACGCCCGCCCGGTCGTCGTCCGGCTCGTGCTGCGGCGCGATTCGCTGGCCCGCTTCAACATCCTCACGGAGGCGCCGCTCGTGCTCGGCGGCAGCAGCGGCGGCCTCCAGTCGTGGAGCGCGATGGGCCGCATCCACACGAACAACACCGCGAACGCGAACCCCGCGGTGCAGGTCACGGGCGCCGTGCCGGCGAACGTCTCCTCGGTGAGCAGCACGAGCGGTGCGATCAGCGGGTGTTCGAGCAGCAAGTGCCACGCGAACGTCGGC
>JAOPYW010000365.1 GCA_025964405.1 Thermoleophilia bacterium
GATCGGCGAGGCCCACCTGTTCGAGCGCCGTCTCGATGGCGTGCCGGTCGGCGCCCGACAGCGGACCGAATCGACGGCCGCGGGCGAGGCGTCCGGCCGCGACGACCTCGTGCACGGTCACCGGGGCCTCGACGCCGACCTCGCTGCGTTGGCGGAGGTAGCCGAGCCGCTCCCGGTGCCGGAAGCTCGCCACGGGCTCGCCGTACAGCTCCACCGAACCCGCAGACGGCTGCACGAGGCCGAGCGCAGTGCGCAGGAGTGTCGTCTTGCCCGCGCCGTTGGGGCCGGCGATCGCCACGAACTCGCCTTAGCGCACCGTCAGGTCGATGCCGTCGAGCACGGCGACGGTGCCGCCGTAGGTGACCGTCAGGCCCTGCATGTGGAGTGCGTCGGTGATCGTGTGCTCCGGTTGTGTTCGGCGTCCGGACGCGTGTACAGTGCCCGACATGAAGTTGATAATCGTTATCGTATCACTGTTCGCCGCGGCGCTGGTCGCAGGCGGCTGCGCCAACTCGGGAGCCAGTGCGTCGGGGGCGAAGCCGGGGCAGACCGAGGTCGTGGTCGCGTTCTACCCGCTGGGCTGGCTCGCGCAGGAGCTGGGCGGCGACGGGGTGCACGTGACGAACCTGACGCCGGCGGGAGCCGAACCGCACGAGGTCGAGCTGACGCCGCAGAACATCCGCCAGCTGCAGGAGGCCGACGTCGTGCTCTACATGGGGCGCGGGTTCCAGCCCGCCGTCGAGGACGCGCTCGAGGGGTCGGATGCGCAGCAGGTCGACGTCCTCGAGGCGCCCGGACTCGACCTGACCGGGGCGGAGGGTGGGGCGCAAGGTGGGGAGCTCGACGTCGATCCGCACGTCTGGCTCGACCCGGTGCGGTTCGCGACCATCGCCGACTACGTGGCAAAGCAGCTCGACGAGGACGCGGCGCCGGTCGACGCGCAGCTCGCGCAGCTCGACGCCGACTTCCGCGCGGGCCTGGCCGACTGCGCGCGCGATGAGATCTTCACGTCGCACGCGGCGTTCGCCTACCTCGCCGACCGCTACGGGCTCCGGCAGGTCGCGCTGACGGGGCTGTCGCCGGAGGCCGAGCCGCGACCACAGGACCTCGAGCGCGTGTCGGAGCAGGCGCGTGCGGCGGGGGCGACGACGATCTTCTTCGAGACCCTCGTGTCGCCGAAGCTCGCTGAACAGGTGGCGGAAGAGGCAGGCGCGACGGCCGCGGTGCTGGATCCGATCGAGGGCATCGACCGCACGCGCCTCGACCGCGGCGTGACCTACCTCGACGTGCAGCGCGAGAACCTCGCCGCGCTCGAGCGTGCGCTGGGTTGTTCGGGGAGCTGACGACGAGGGACGATCCGCCCAAGTGTTGGCCGCGTGCGGCCCCGGCGCGCCTGATGCCGCATGCTCTGCGGCGCTTCCGGAAAGACCCCTTCCAAGCCGGAGGGACCCCGCATGGATGACGTGGGTTCCGGCGCACCGAGGGCGTCGGGACGACGCCAGGGGAAGGAAGCACCAGATGGATTTGGTCACGTTCGCAGCTCCGCGCATCGCGGCAGCCACCGCCAAGGCTCCCAAGGTCGAGACGTACGACGCGGGAGGGTCCGAGGATCCGGCCGGTGGGTTCGGCACACTGGTTCGCAGCGGTGATGACAAGGCGTCGGGCGACGCGGCGATCGACGCGGCCCACACGAACGCCGGGATCGTGCGCGACTTCTACCAGCAGGTGCTGGGGCGCAACTCGATCGATGGCGCCGGCATGGACATGAAGAGCGTCGTGCACTTCGGCAAGGACTACAACAACGCCTACTGGGACGGCGCGAAGATGACCTACGGCGACGGCGACGGGAAGTTCTTCGCCCCGCTGTCAGGCGCCCTCGACGTCGTCGCACACGAGATGACCCACGGCGTGACCGAACACACCGCTCGCCTCGAGTACGCCGGTCAGGCCGGCGCCCTCAACGAGAGCTGGAGCGACGTGCTCGGCGAGATCGTCGAGCAGTGGTCGGAGAACCGGTCGGGCTTCGGCACGCCCGACGCTGCCAGGGGCGCCGACTGGCTCATCGGCGAGGATGTCATGACGCCCGGAACCGCCGGCGATGCGCTCCGCAGCATGAAGGCTCCGGGCACCGCGTACGACGGCGACGTGCAGCCGGCCGACATGGCGCACTACCAGGAGATGCCGAACGACGAGGAGCACGACAACGGGGGTGTGCACATCAACTCGGGCATCCCCAACAAGGCCGCCTACGACGCAGCGATCAAGGTCGGCAGCGAGAAGGTCGCCAAGATCTGGTACACCGCGCTCACCGACTTCCTCAAGCCGAGCGCCGATTTCGCGGCAGCTGCGGGGGCGACGATCGCCGCAGCGACCAAGCTCTACGGCGAAGGCGCTGAATCCCAGGCGGTGGCCGACGCGTGGAAGGCCGTCGGCGTCACGGCCGCGACCGGCATCACACGCGCGACGCACACCGCCGGCGAGGCGCCGGCCCGGGGTGACAACGACGGCATCGTGCCGCGGTGGCTGCAGCACGGTCCGCCCGCTGCCTGACGACGCCTACCGCCGCCGGCTCCGCGGTACAGTGCTCGACATGACCACCACGCACGAGACACCGGCAGCACTGCTCGAACGATCGCGCACGATCGCGGTCGTCGGCTTCTCCGCGAATCCTTCGAAAGCGGCGCACACGGCGCCCATGCTGCTCGTGCGCCGCGGGTGGCACGTGATACCGGTCAACCCGATGGTCGACGAGGTGGCGGGCCTGACCGCGTATGCGACGCTCGCCGACGTGCCGGTGCCGATCGACATGGTCAACGTCTTCCGCCCTGCGGCCGAGGCTCCCGACATCGCGCGTCAGGCCGTCGCGGTCGGGGCGAAGGGGTTCTGGCTCCAGCTCGACCTGCGCAGTGACGAGGCCCGCCGCGTCGCGACCGAGGCCGGGCTCTGGTACGTGGAGGACCACTGCGCCGGCGCACTCGCTGCGCATGCGCAGCTGAGCCCGCCGGCGCCCGACTGACCGTCAGTGCACGGGCAGCGCGGGTGCCGTGACGTCGATGTTCGCGACGTCCGACTTGCGGAGCAGCGTGAGGTTGAGCACCAGGGCGACCAGGATGAGGCCCGCGCCTGCCAGCATCGCAGCCTCGAAGCCGTCGACGGCAGCTGACAGCTTGGTGAGCTGGTCCAACGTGCCACCTGCGTCGTCGAGCTTGCTGTCGCGCACGTTGTTCGACACGGTGGCCAGGATGGCGAGGCCGTTCGCGCTGCCGATCTGCTGGCTCGTGTTGAAGATGCCCGACGCGAGGCCGGCTTCCTCGTCGGCCACGTTCGTGGTCGCGACCATCGTGAACGGCACGAAGACCCAGCCGAGCCCGATCGCCATCGGCACGATGCCGGCGAACAACCACCAGTACGAGCCGTCGACGTCGAGGGTCAGGCCCATGAGTGTCAGGCCTGCCGCGGCGAGCACGAGACCGACGGTCGCCGTCGCACGAACGCCGAGCTGCTTCATGCCGACCTGCGCCGTGCCGGCACCGACGCCGATTCCGAACGCGAACGGGAGGAATGCCAAGCCCGCCCGCACGGGCTTGAAGCCGAGCACCTGCTGCAGGTAGAGGGTCGCGAAGAAGAAGAACGCGAACATGCCGGCGGAAACGATCAGCATCGCGCTGTTCGACACGGCGAGCGAGCGTACCTTCAGGAGCCCGAGGCGCACGAGTGGTGACTTGGTGCGTGCCTCGATGAGGAAGAACGTGACCAGCAGCGCGACGGCGACCAGGAAGCACGTGATCGTTCGGGGAGCCGTGAACCCGTACTTGTCATCGGCGGTGATCACGATCGAATAGACGAGCAGCATGAGGCCCGCGGTGACGCTGATCGCGCCACCCAGGTCGAAGCTGCGATGCTCGACGTCGGCGTGTGATTCGGGCACGTACTTGAACGCGGCGAAGATGACGGCGAGACCGATCGGCACGTTGATGTAGAAGATCCACTCCCAGCTGATGTACTGGGTGATGATGCCGCCGAGCAGCAGGCCGAAGGCTGCGCCACCGGCTGCGATGGCGCTCCAGACACCCAGTGCCTTGGCACGATCGGGGCCCTCTTCGAAGGTGGTCATGATGACGCTGAGCGCCGCGGGCGAGATCATCGCGGCGCCGATGCCCTGGATGGCGCGGAAGATGATGATCGACTCGGGGCTCCAGGCCAGGCCGTTGGCGAGCGACGCGATCGCGAACAGCAAGGTGCCGATCACGAAGATGCGACGCCGCCCGAGCAGGTCGGAGAGGCGACCGCCGAGGAGCAGCAGGCCGCCGAACGCGAGCGTGTAGCTGTTGATGACCCAGGACAGGTCGTTGTCACTCATCTTGAGGTCGAGTCCGATCGTCGGCAGGGCGACGTTCGTGATCGTGGCGTCGAGCACCACCATGAACTGGGCGAAGCAGACCACGATGAGCGCGACCCAACGCGCCCGGCCCGTCGGTTCGGGCGTGTCGTGGACGATGTGGTCGCCGTGGCCGGCGGTGGTGCTGCTCATGTCTGGATCCTTCGATGTCCGGGGCGCGTACACGGGTGGTGCGGCGCGCGATCACGGAAGTATAGGGCCCGCGTGCGGGAGGGTGGGGGAAGAATCGGAATAGGTCGCTCCGGATTCAGGAGCACCTTCGCGGAACGCGCTCGCCGCGCCAGAAACGGCCTCCGCTGGCCTCAAGGAAACGCCCGCGAAGACCGAGGGAACCCTGTGGAAGACGAGCTGCGCACACTCAACGAAGCCCTGATCATGAAGTCGCGCCTGCGTGTGCTCGCCGACGTGCAGGCCTCCTACCTGCACGAGCTCTCCGAGCACGGCGTCGAACCGGGCATCGCGGAGCAGCTGCTGCTCGACTGGTCGCGCCAGGCCTTCGGCATGACCTTCCGCTCCCTGCCCGAGCCACAGTTCGGCGAACTCGACCTCGACGCGCTCCTCGGCACCGACACTCCCGCGCACGGTGCCCAGCCGCCGCGCCCCCCGGCCGGCCCCGACGCCGCAGCCGACGACCCGTCGTCGGTTCCCTCCGGGGAGCCTTGGCTGCAGCTCGTGCAGGAGCACGAGTCGGCCGGCGACCTCAGCGTCGAGGACGTCGACGGTCGCGACGAACGCGCCGCCTGACCGAACGCGCCGGACTGCTCAGCGACGGCCGAGGACGTCGCCAGGTCTCGTCGAGCTGTTCCACCGTACCTGCGTCGCCGTGTGACAGCGCTGATCCGTGGTGTCGAGTGTCGTATCAGTCCGGGATGTCGGACCCACATGACCTTCGTGCACCCTCACGGAGCCGTAGCTCCGGAGCGCGCGCTACGCCGCCATCGGGGCGTCGCCGTCGCTGTCGCCCGGCGTCGGGGCGATCGGACCGGCGGGAGCCGGCTGCCCGGGCGTGTCGCGCTCGCCGGCCGAGATCAGGAACTCGTCGCCGTCGGGCACGTACAGCTCCACCGCAGCCGCACCCGCGAACTCGGGGTCGAGGGCCACGAACTCGCCCAGCACGACCTCGTCGGCGTCGGGCATCCACTGTTCCTGCGCGGGCGCCTGCTGCGCGTGTTCGGCCACCTGCTGCACGTCGATCGCTCCCGCCCGCAGCGCCCGGAGGAAGGCGCGCACGACCTCGGGGTCGAACTGCGTGCCGACGCCGCTGACGATCTCGTCGATCGCGCGCAGGGGCGAGAGGGCGCGTCGGTAGGAGCGGCTGCTCGTCATCGCGTCGAACGTGTCGGCGACCGCAAGCACCTTCGCGCCGTCGGGGATGTCATCGCCCGACATCATCATCGGGTAACCGGTGCCGTCCATGCGCTCGTGGTGGCTCAGCACCCACGTGATGAGTTCCTCGGGCGCGACGCCGGAGATCATGCTGGCGCCGAGGGCGGGATGCGTCTGCATCTCCTTCCACTCGGCCTCGGTGAGCTTCGAGCTCTTGCGCAGCGTGCTGTCGCGCACGCCGATCTTGCCGACGTCGTGGAGGAGGCCCGCGACCCGCAGCAGCTCGAGCCGTTCGCCGTGCCAGCCCAGTTCCTCGGCGATCGCCTTCGAGTAGCGCGACACGTTCTCGGAGTGGCGCGCCGTGTAGGCGTCACGCGCATCAAGGGCGCGGGCGAGGGCGAGCACGGCACGCAGTCGCGCGTTGCGCTCCATCACCTCGAGGCGCTCGTCCGCACTCAGCACCTTCACGACCTCGGGGTCGTAGCAGGTCACCGAGGCCTTGCCGTTGAGCTTGCCCCAG
>JAOPYW010000303.1 GCA_025964405.1 Thermoleophilia bacterium
ATCGAGGGCGCAGCCGGTGACATCGCCGGCAACGGCATCGCCAAGGCGCGCTCCGCGACGGCGGAGCTGAATGCCGCGCTCCCGAACGGCGTGCCCGCGGCCAAGAACGAAGACGGCTCCCAGACCAAGCTCGGCGCCTTCGACACGGAGGCCTGGAAATGAGCGCCTCGTCGCACGGCGCTCCGTCGGCGTTCGCAGGTCTCGTCGACGAGACCCGCGAGGGGTCGGCCGGTGGCCAGACGCTCATCGGCGTCGCAGGCATCGTGCTCGCGGTGCTGCTCGTCGTGGGGCAGGTCTCCCTCGCCACGACCAAGGGCATGGCGACGCACCTGCACAGTTCGGTGCAGCACATGACGCAGGGCAACGAGGTCATGGAGGGCGTCATCGCGAAGGCGGCGCCGTCGGTCAAGATGGAGCAGACCCTCGCGCAGCAGGAGCAGACGCTCGGCAACGTGCGCGACACGATGGTCAAGACCAACACGCAGCTCACCGAGGTCGGCGCGACGACCACGCAGCTCGGCGCAGCGACGGGGCGCATGGAGGCCGCCAGCGGCAAGCTCGCCGCCGACGTGGCAGCGGTCGACACGAACACGGCTCGAATCAACACGTCGCTCAGCAGCCTGCCGATCGCCACCGACGCCACGCTCAAGTCGATCACCAAGATCAACACCGACATGACCGCACTCAACTTCGAGCTCGCCACGATCTCGCAGAAGCTCATGAAGTACGGGCTGCCGCGAGCGAAGGGGGCGCGCCGCACATGAGCCAGCACCTCCCCACGCAGGCGGGCGCCACGGTCGCGCCCGACGGCACCTGGAACTACCCCTACGCCGGTGGGGCGGGAGCGGGTGAGCCCACCTACGCGCTGCCGGCGCGCCGCACGCGCGACCCGCGCCAGGCGACGATGGCCGCCGTCATCACCTTCGCCTGCCTCGTGCTCGGCCTCTGGGCCGTGCTGAGTTTCCTCGGCTCGATGTCGACGACGCTGTCGAGCGTGGCCAGCGGCTCCAAGTCACTGCAGGCGCAGCTGACGACCGCCAACGCCGGGCTCGCGAAGCTCGACACGAAGACCGGATCGCTCACGCAGATGGAGGGTGACACCGACGCGCTCGCGAAGGCGCTCACGACGATCGACACCGACATGGGCACGATGGTCACCGACGTCGGCACGATCGGTACCGGCATGGCCGCGATGCGCGGCTCGCTCGGCCAGCTCGACGAGCAGGTCGGCGGCATCAACCAGATCAACGCCGAGATGGCGCCGAAGCTCGCGACCATCAACACGCAGCTCGCCGACGAGGCTGCGCAGGTGAAGGCCATGCGCACCGACGTGGTGGCGACCAAGAAGGTGCTCACGGAGGTACCGAAGCGGCTCAACGTCACCAACAACCGGCTCACGTGGATCAACTCGACGATCAACTACTTCGGCTGCGCCGGCCTGGTCAACCAGCTGCACATCCGCATGAGCATCATTGGTATCCCGAACGGCTCCGCCGACATCTCGGCGACGATCACGCCCAAGGGTGCATGGGGTCGCAACGTCGACGGGACGCCATGTCTGTAGCCGCGTCATCCGCACATCCGATCGGCGGCCACGCGCCGACCAGGGCTCCGGGCACCGTCCCGACCACGAGCCGGGTCGACGCACTGGCCCTCGCGGTCGGGACCAAGCTGACGGCGTCGGCGCTGCTCATCGGCGCGCTCGTCGTGCTGATCGTGGGCGCCCAGTCACTCCTCGGCGCGATGCAGTCGATGGACCGCGACATCGCCGAGATGAACCGCCAGCTCGTCACGGCGAACGAGGGCCTGGTGACGCTCGACACGACCATGGCGGCGCTCCCCAAGACCTCGCGTCACGTGACCACCATCCTGAAGACGGTGCAGGGCACGGGCCGCGAGGTGAAGGTCTCGAGCGCCGGCATCGCGAGCACCGCGGCCGCGACCACCGACATCGCCGCGAAGCTCGACACGATCAACGAGTCGACGGCCGCGATGCGCGCGTCGCACGTGCACGCCTCCGAGGGAACCGACCAGCTCGGCACGATCGTGTCGTCGCTCCAGGTGAAGCTCGCGCCGCTCGTGAAGCAGCAGCACACGCAGTACCTGCAGACCAAGCGCATGAGCGACGGGCTCGACAACATGAACGACAGCCTCGCCTACATCATCCGCGCGCTCAACTACATGACGGAGCCCGACTCGGGCGGCTCGCTCAAGATCAAGGCGGAGCTCACCAAGGAGACCATGCCGAAGATCCCGGGGCTCAAGATCCAGGCTGATCCGATCTCGGTCTTCGAACGCGGGGCATTCCCGCTCTACACCGGCCCCTGACAGGCGAAGGAGGAAGCACATGACGTCGATCACGCACGACACCCGCGGCATGCTGCTGCCGCGCACCACGCCCGCCCCGGGCCAGATGCTCTGGGGCGATGCGCCGCGCCGCCAGCCGATCGCGCCGCTCATCCTCATGGCCGTCATCCTGCTGCTCGTCGCGGCGCCCAGTGCGCTCGCGGGCGATGGTTCCACTGGCAACCCGATCACGCTGCTGCGTGAGATCGCGTCGTCGACCTACGAGCTCACCGGCCTCGTCAAGCACTCCAACGATTCGCTGGCGAAGATCGACTCGCATTCCAAGTCCTCGTCAAGATCGAGAAGAGCATGGGGAGCATCTCGACGGCGTCCGCGGGCATGGAGCGCAAGACGACCGCGCTCAACACCAAGCTCGCCACGGTCGGTGCCGACGTGCGGCAGGCCCGCACGACGCTCCACGGCGTGAGCGGCAAGCTCGCGGAGACCGGAGCCGGCATGGACAAGATCGCCACCGGCGTCGACGGCTCCCTCGCCGCCACGAACCGCATCGTCGGGGAGTTCGGCACGATCGGCGGCTCGATCACCGTGATGCAGGGCAACCTCGTCGACATCATCAACCGCATGGGGCAGAGTAACCCGCTCACCAAGGCGTTCGCCAACAACGAGACGCGGGTCGCGATCGCCGGCGGCAGCGCCAAGAAGTTCGGCGTGCCCAACTTCGCACCCAACAGCCGGGTGATGAGCGTGATGCTGCCGATGATCAAGACCCTCCAGGAGGGTGGTCCGCTGCCGGCGCGCAAGGATGCGCACAAGGCCAGCAACGTCATCGTCGACACCGCGCTCAAGCTGCAGGTGCCCGACGGCACGAACGTGGTCGTGAACCTGCAGCCGTTCGACGGGTTCTACGGCCTGCCACCGGCGAGTTTCTTCGTGGCGTACCAGGTGCACGGCATCTAGCGGACACCGGAGTTTTTGCCGGAGGACACTCGGGAAGGAGCACCCCGATGTCTCAGCAGATGAAGTACCTCGTATATGTCCTCGGCGCCGTTGTGGTGATCGCAGTCGTGCTCACGATGTTCGGCAAGCCGCCGAACCTCCCGCTCGGGCCGCTCCAGGGCATGCTCGCCAAGGACGACGCCGCCGTGGCCGAGGATACGACCGTGACGCCGGCCGCGACCTCGTGCCCGCCCGGCCAGGTCTCCGCCGCGACGCTCGGCGCTGCTGCCCCGGCCACCGCCGGCACCGGCGCGGTCGACCCCGCTACCGGAGCCGCGACGGCCGACCCCGCCGCTGCAGCCGCTGATCCGAACGCCGCAGCTGGCGCGACGCCGTCGACCACCGACCCGTCGGCCACGGTCGGTGCAGGTGCCGACGGCTGGAGTGATGGCACGCGCGTCGTCGCCGCCGGACCGCGCATCGTCGATGGTCGCGTCGTCGACGAGCCGATCTACGCCGCCGACGCGGTGACCGATCCGGCCGCCGCAGCTGCGGGCACCCCGGCCGCCACCGACCCCGCCACGGGAGCCGCTGCGGTCGATCCCGCCACCGGAGCTGCGGCTGTCGACCCTGCGACCGGAGCCCCGGCCGTCGATCCCGCTACGGGCGGAGCCGTCGACCCGACCACGGGCGCGCCGCTGGCCACGGACCCGAACGCCGCCGCGGCTGCCACGCCGACCGACTGCGTGGCCGACCCCAATGCGACCCCCGGAACCGGAACGACGACGCCGGGCCCCGGCACGACGACCCCCGGCACGGGAACCACGGCCCCCGGTACGGGCACGACGGCCCCGGCGACCAACCAGGTCTCGAAGGCGACCACCGACGGCACGAACATCGGCAACTCGCCC
>JAOPYW010000033.1 GCA_025964405.1 Thermoleophilia bacterium
ACGGCGCCTTCTCCGCATCGATGCCGAGCTTGGCGAGCTCATCGAGCGTCGCGTGGATGTCGGGGGTCGAGATCGCGATGTGGCCGTAGCCGGTGCCGATCTCGTAGGAATCCACCCCGGGGTTCCAGGTGAGCTCGAGCCGGTCGTCGTCGCCGGGGAGCCCCATGAAGGTGTTGATCGCACCGTCCTTGAGCGTCATCGAGCGCCGCTCCTCGAAACCCAGCGCCTTGTAGAAGGCGACCGAACGCGCGATGTCGGTGATGCGGTAACAGGTGTGCAGGAGTTCAGCCATGCGGCCACACTACCGCGCTCAGCCCACGCAGTCGCCGGTACGGACGCCGAAGTTGCGCGGCACCTTGCGCGCGGGTCCGAGCGCCGCCTCGACGAGCGAATTCGGCACGCCGTAGCCCCCCAACAGCTTCTCGCCGATCGTCGCCGCGAACACCGTCGTGAGCACGCGCCCCTCGTCATCGACGACCGGCCCGCCCGAATTGCCGTGCCGGACGAGGCCGCGGAAGCTCGAGATGGTGCGTTCGCTGGCGTGTCCGCCGTAGATGTCGTCACCGCGCACGCGGCGCTCGTCGGAATATCGCGCGGCGATCGCGAGGAGGCCGTGGTGTTCGGGGTACCCGATGATGACCCCCGCAGTGCCCGACTTCGGAGTGTCGATCCGGGGGAGCACCCGGAGGCCGAGGTCGTCCACGCGCAGGATGGCCAGGTCGTTGACCGGGTCGAACGAGACGACCGTGGCAGGCAGCTCCTCGTCGCGACCCGTCACCTGTACCGCGGTGTCGCTCTCACCCGCCACGACGTGCGCGTTCGTGACGACGTACCCGGGTGCGACCGTCCACCCCGAGCCGGTCACCGTGTAACCGCACGCCGTGCCGATGACGCGTACGACCGACTTCGCTGCCGCCTTCACGGTCTCTGCGCCCTCGAGCTCGGGATCGGGCGCCGCCGTCCTGATGCGACCGCCGTCGAACGCCGGGAACGGGTCGTAGGAGGACAGGGCACCGAGGATCGGTCCTGCGGGCGGCAGCACCCCGTTGAGGGTCTGCACGATGCGGCTCTCGACCAGCTCCCCACGAAACTCGCGGATCTGTGGGATACCGATCGCTGCGGCCGCCGCGAACCAGGTCAGCACGAGGCCGACGACGGCGAGGAGCACGGCGCCGAGGGTGTGGTCGAGCACGAGATGGTCATTGGTGCGGACGCGGCCGCGGAGGGCGGCACCCAGGTCCTGCGCCGCCATGGCACCCACGATGGTGATCAGCAGGCCGATGACCAGGCCGAGCACCGGGGCCCATGTCGATGCGTTGGTGTCGGAGGCCGCACGCTCGAGCAGGTACTGCGCCGCACGCGTGCCGACGAGACCTCCGAGCACGACGCCGAACAGCGAAGCCATGCCGACGATGAACCCCTGCAGGTAGCCGAGCACGGCGAGCAGCAGCACGAGCACGAGGATGATCAGGTCGAGGAGGTTCACCGGGAGAAGACGGTAGCAGAGCGGGCGCCCGACTGGAGTCGAGCGCCCGCGTTCTGCCGGTGATGCGTGGATCTGCCCTGCGTCGTCTCAGACCCGATCGCGCGTATCGTCCTTCGACGCGACGTACGCGCCGATGCCGACGAGGCCGATGGCCAGGTGGAGGAAGTTGTCGGCCATGTCGATCTCGCCGAAGATGCCGAACGGATCGAAGCCGTCGCCGTGCACGAGGCCCCAGATACCGAGCGCCGTGTAAACCACGCCGAACACGATCGCGTAGATGCGAGCCGAGATGAGCGCCGTGAAGCCGGCGAGCAGCCCGAGCACGCCCGTGGCGAGGTGCACGAAGTTGTGCGTGAGGTTGACGTCGAAGCCGAGCAGGGATTCGGTCGTGTCCTGGTCGGAGTTGACGATGAAGCCGAGGATGGCGACGAGCGTCAGCACGACACCGAAGATTCGGGCGTACATGATCGCGGGCGTCGCGTCGACGGCAGTCGTGCGATTGGTGTTCATGAGGACGGTTCTCCTGGATCGGATGGATGGTGGTATGAAATTGTGCGACCGATGAGCGCGGGTCGCACTTGATGACCTTGTGCACCTGACGCACTGCGCTAGTCAACGGTTGCCACCGCACACCTCGATTTCAGTACGTGCGATGAGCCTGTGGGAGCTTTTCGGGGAGCTGCAGTCGCACGCGGATCGCGCAGGAGATCACGCGATCGAAGCGAATCTCGGGCCATGAGCCTCATCGATCTCCTCCTCATCGTGCACCTGCTCGCAGCCATGGCCTGGATCGGGGGCGCCTTCGTCGGCACGCTCATCGGCCTGCAGCTGCGGAAGCTCGGCAACGTCGACGCGATGGCCAGGTTCTGCGCGTCGTTCGCAACCGTCGCCGGGCCGCTGTTCGGGGGAGCCGGGCTCGTCGTGCTGCTCTCGGGCCTCGGTCTCGTCGGCAAGGGATACGCCAGCTTCGACGACCTGTGGGTCGGCCTCGCGTTCCTCGGCTGGATCGTGTCGATGGTGATCGGTGCGTCGCTGGCAGGGCGCAACTGGTTCCGCGTCGGTCAGGAGCTGGCCGCCGAGGGAGCGACGTTCGAAGCAGTCGCGCCGCGCATGTCGAAGGCGCTGCTGTGGACGTGGATCGACCTCGGCCTGCGCGTGCTCATCGTCGTCGACATGGTGTGGCGCCCGACCTGATCGCTCAGTCGGCAGGGGCCGCGACGAGCGGGAACTCGACGACGTAGCTGGGCGTTCCGTCGAGCCGGAACGCAGCCTTGCAGTGCTGCACCAGCACCCGGTCGAGCTGGTCGGCGGCTGCGGCCTTCCACGGCATGACGTGCTTCTCGTGTGCGAACTCGTGGTCGGGCTGCCATCCAGCCGGGCACGCGCCGCGCACCTTGTAGGTGAGCCAGCGTTCGACCCCGTGCACCCGCGACGCGCCGTCGAGCACCGTGGCGACGCCGCTGGTACCCGACTCGTCGACCTCCACCCCGATGGAGAGCCATCGCCCCGCGGGCACGTCTGCGGGTGCCGGCAGCGCTCGCAGCGCACGCACGTGCCCACCGAAGGCCTCATCGGCGGCGAGCAGGTCTCCTGCACTCCCGCTCCACGCACCACACACGCAGGTCACCGTGTTGGTGGCGTCATCGAAGTTCAGTCGGTGCAGGGTCGGCGCGGCT
>JAOPYW010000034.1 GCA_025964405.1 Thermoleophilia bacterium
CAGCATCACGAACGCCTGCTCGCCGACGAGCATGCAGGTGGCGCGCTCGTCGGTGAATTGCGGGTTGAAGGTGAAACCGAGCTTCGTGAAGAAGTCGATGCTGCGCTGCAGGTCGGCGACGGGCAGGTTGAGGAAGAGCATGCGGTTGGGGTGCGCGGGCGTGGTCATCGTGGCTCCTTCGTGAAGTGGTGTCGAGGGGGTAGACCGGTGGCCGCCCCGAAACTCATCGCTCGATCGCTGCATCGGCGACGGGCTCCCCGTTCGCACCCAGGCGTGGGGGCAGCCCGAACCGCTCGAACAGGCGCTGCGGCTCGAGGAAGAACGTCACCGCCCCGATCGCGTCGCCCACGGGTTCGGCGACGAGCAGGGCCCACGGTTCGAATCCGTCGCCGGCCTCGTTCGGCTTGTACTGGCCGAAGGTGGGAGCACCGTTCGCCTGCGGCGCGGGCACGAGGCGCGATCCCTGGCAGCCGATGCCCGGCCCGAACCACCACGCCAGCACGTCGTCTCGCCCCTCGAGCCACAGGTCGAACGGAGGCATCGACTGCAGCGCGTCGTCCCGCAGCAGGTCGGCGAGTCGCTGCATGTCGTAGGCCTCGAACGCCTCGACGAACCGGTCGAGCAGCTCGCTGTCGGCGCCGGTGCGCGGCACCGTCAGCCGATCGAAGGCCGTGCGCGTCGCGGCGAGGGTGGCCGTCGCTCGCTGCAGCGCGCTGTTGACCGCGGGCACGGTCGTCTCGAGCAGTTCCGCCACCTCGGCCGCGCTCCACTGCAGCACGTCGCGGAGGATGAGCACCGCGCGCTGCTTGGCCGGCAGTCGCTGCATCGCGGTCACGAACGCGAGGCGCACCGTCTCGCTGCCGATCACGGCGCGCTCGGGGTCGCCATCGAGGCCGAGCGCCGCGTCGGGCATCGGTTCGAGCCAGTGCACCTCGGGCGTGGCGAGGTTCTCGACGATCGGCTCGCGGGCCGGCCCGAGGTCCATCGGCAGGGCCCGCGCCGAGCGCTTCGCCGCGAGGTCGAGGCAGACGTTGGTCGCGATGCGGTAGAGCCAGGTACGTCGCGATGAGCGGCCCTCGAAGCGCGCATCGCTCCGCCATGCCCTGAGCAACGTCTCCTGCACGGCATCCTCGGCCTCGAACGGCGAGGCGAGCATGCGGTAGCAGTAGCCGGTGAGCTCCGAGCGGTAGCGCTCGAGTTCGTCATCGATGGTGCGTTCGGCGAGCTGGGTCACGGGGTCTCCTGGGGCATCCCGAGGAGCCTACCCAGCCGCGCGAAAGCGATTCGCGGCGCGTCAGAGCCAGGCGACCCCATCGAGCCCGACGACTGCAGCGAGCGACGTCGTCGATGCCGACCAGGCGAGGCGGGTTCCGGTGCCGGCGACACTCGCCACCAGCGCATCGGCGTGCGCCGCGCTCGCGAGGGCCTCGGGGAGCTGGATGCGCGTGATGCGCGCCCGTCCGCCGGGTGAGGTCAGCAGCGCGAGCGGGGTCGTCTCGGCGCCGGAGGCCAGCAGCCGCACTGCCTCGGCATAGGCAGCTTCGGTGTCGTGGAAACCCTGCCCGACCGCCGCCCCGACGCGTGCGACGTGCGTGGTCGTGCGCCGGTCGCGCTCGAAGGTGGACGTCGCGGTGACGACGGCGAGCGGGGCGCCGGCGATCGCCTCGAGCCCGGTGACGGCCGTGCTGTGGGGCACCACCCCTCGGCTGCGGTCGCGCCAGACGGCGCGGTCGAACGCGGCCGAGCGCAGGTCGAGGTCGACCTTCGCTCCGTTGACGCCGCCCACCCGCACGTCGGCGAAGCGCCAGCTGCCGGCAGCGAGCGCGTCGGCCACGGCCGAACTCGGCTGCTCCTCGCGCGCGAGCTGGAGGTAGCGCGTCGCGGTGAAGGCGTTCCCCTGCGGCAGGTACTGCCCGACCGAAGCAAGCCAGTGCAGGGGCACGCGTACCGGTCCGAGGGCGCGCGCTTCGTTCACCGCCGCATCACGTCGAGCGTGCAGCGCGCTGATGCGGTAGAGGGTGGCCTGCTCAGGGCTCAGTCCGAACGGGTGCTCGGCAGGACGCTCGACGCGGTTCGATCTCGACATGCAGCGGGCTCCGGGGCAGGCAGGGTGCACGAAGATATGGCCCACGCACGCAGGACGAAAACGTCGGTCGCGCGGGAGCGGCTGCCGGTCGCGCAGCATGTTCGGCCAGGCGGGTATGTGTGGTGCATGCACAACCTCCCGGTCCCGTCCTCGTCATCGAACTCCTCGACCGTCGCGATCGAGTCGCCGCAGCTCATGCCGAATCCGAACGGCACCTCGCGGGTGCGCGGTGGTGACGTCGTGAAGGTGCTGGCGATCGTCACCGCCTTCGCGGCCGGAATCGCGCTGGTCATCGTGCTGGCGCCCCTGCTCGTGTCGATCCTCATCGCGACCTTCCTCGCCGTCGCAGCGGATCCCGCCGTGCGCTTCTTCCAGCGTCGCGGCCTGAGTCGTTCGCTGGCGGTCGGCGCCTTCGCGACGTGCCTCGTGATCGTGCTCGTCGGCGCGTCGGCGCTGTTCGTGCCGCCGCTCATCGACCAGGGCACCCAGCTCGCGGAGGATACGCCGGGCTACGTGCAGGACATCCGCGAGAGCCACGGGTTCCGGCAGCTCGATCGCAAGTACGACGTGGTCGACAAGGCCAGCGCCGCCGTCGACAAGCTGCCCGACCAGGTGGGATCGCAGCTCGGCACCGTCGTCGGTGCGGTCTTCGCCGGGCTGCTCGGCATGATCACCGTGCTGTTCCTGATGGTGCTGCTCCTGCTGGGCGGCGGCGACATCACCGGCAGCATCCTGCGTACCTTCCCCAAACTCGCCGAGCGGCGCTGGTGGCGGTTGGTCATCGACTCCTACCGCAGCATCACGGGGTACGTGGTCGGCACCGGACTCGTGGCCGTCGTCGCCGGTCTGGCGGTGCTCATCCCGGCGCTCATCCTCGGGCTCCCGAATCCGCTCCCCCTCGCGCTCTGGATGGCGCTGCTCGACATCGTGCCGCTCGTCGGCGCCCTGATCGGGGCGGCGCCCGCGATCGCCGTGGCGTTCCTCGCCGGCTCGGTCACCGACGGCATCATCATGCTCGTGATCCTGTTCGTCTACCAGCAGATCGAGAACGTCTGGGTGCAGCCGGCGATCCTCGGCAAGGTCGTGTCGCTCTCCCCGGTCGTCGTGTTCGTGGCCATCCTCGCCGGCTCACAGCTCCTCGGCATCACCGGTGCACTGCTGGCCATCCCGCTCGCGGGCATCGCGCAGATCTTCCTGCGCGAGTTCCTCAACGACGCCGACGAGGAGCTGGAGGTGCCGCCGATCGCACCCGACGACGTGCCTGACCAGCCCGATGTCGACGACGCCGCGCCCGCCACCGCATAGCGCGCGACCCGCGTGGCACGGCGGGCGACACATCCCCCTTGTCGGTAGCGCCGGACCGTCGCATCCTGAAGTGGATGGAGCCAGCGTTCGCCGACGCCCAGGGCTCCGCCGCCGAGGGGGAACTCGCCATGACCGTCGCTGCCACGACCACTGCAATTTCGCTGCCACCCACGCTGATTCCGGCCCTGCAGGCCGTCACCGAATCGCTGGGCGCAGTCGTCAAGATCCTGAGCGACCAGGCAGCGGCCCAGCAGGCCGCCGCGGGCGCCGGCAACGTCACCGCGGGCGGACCGACCGAAGGCGGTTGTCCGTGCTGCGCCGGCGAGGCC
>JAOPYW010000047.1 GCA_025964405.1 Thermoleophilia bacterium
CGGAACCAACCAGCCGGCCCCCAACGACGCACACCCGATTCACGCACGCAGACCCCACACGAGGAGGCACGCATCACGACATGAACACTCCCTTGCATGGATGACACCCCGCACAGACGCGCGAAGCCCCCGGCTGCCCCCGGGGGCTTCGCTGCGCCTGTGGGGCGGCACGGGCGCGAGCACTCCTGCGCAATCTTCTGGGAGGAGGCGAGGGGAAGCTCAAGCTGGCTCGACCACTGCCCGATACAGCGATTCGCCCCGCTCCGATTATCGGCCGATACCAATCAGCGAAATATATGATTCTGGTTCACGCATCGACGGGCGGGTAGCACTACGAGCCGAATGCATCACAACCATTTGGTGGTTTCCATCGACGCGAGCACGAGCCCGCGCCGAATCACTATGAGTTGGAGCATCGATGCGCCACGTTCTTCCCCTGGCCTGTGCCGTACTGGCCGCGCTGCCGTTGGCATTCGCAGGATCAGCCGCCGCAGCCACGCCCTTCGTCGACCTCGGCACCGCCTCCGCGGATGCCGTCGCAGGCGGCAGCACCATCACCAACACGGGCAACTCCGTGCTGAACGGTGACCTCGCGCTGTTCCCGGGAACCGCAGTCGTCGGTTTCCCGCCCGGGCTGGTCAACGGCGCGACCCACGTGAACGACGCAGTGGCGCAGCAGGCGAAGTCCGACCTGACGACCGCGTACCTCGACGCGGCCGGCCGGCCACTGACCGCCACGATCCCCCCCGATGCCGGCAACCAGACGTTGGTGTCAGGCGTCTACCGCACGGGCTCGGTGCCGACACTGGGCCTCACCGGCACGCTCACCCTCGACGCACAGGGCGACCCGCGGGCCGTGTTCATCTTCCAGGTCCAGTCTGCGCTGACGACGGCGACCGACAGCCGCGTGGCCCTGATCAACGGTGCCCAGTCGTGCAACGTGTTCTGGCAGGTGGGATCATCGGCCACGATCGGCACGCGGACCTCGTTCGCCGGCAACGTGCTCGCGCTCACCTCGATCTCAGTCAACGACGCCGCGACGATCGACGGCCGACTGCTCGCACGCAACGGAGCAGTGACCCTGATCAACGACACGGTCACTCGGGGTCAGTGTGCTGCTGGAACCGAACAGGTGATCGGCGGCGGCGGCGGTACCGGGCCTACCGGCGGCACCGGCGGCGGCACCACGGTGCGCCTCCCGGGACCCGACGTGCGTGGTCCGATCACGCAGATCTTCGGAACGCCGCCCACCCTGGTCGGCCCGCCCCGCCGCGCGGGCTGCACCGACCGTGACTTCACGGCGCGCATCGTCGTGCGCGACGGCGCCGGCATCAGCAAGGTGCACGTGCTGCTCGACGGACGACGCATCCGAACGTCGACCACGGGGCTGTCGCTCGTCATCAGGATCCACGGGCTCGCGATCGGCTCCCATCGCCTCAGCGTGGTCGCGTACGATCGCGCGGGGAACCGCTCCGTCGTGACCCGGGCGTTCGCCCGGTGCAGGCTGGCGATCGCCGCGCCGCGGTTCACCGGATGATGAGGCGCACCCGCGCTCGGACGCTGCTCCTGGGCGTCACCGCGCTCGCACTGCTGGTCCTTCCTGCCGCACCCGCACTGGCTGCAGCGGACCTGCCCGGCACGGCGTCGTGGGCGCATCCGTCGTTCACCGCCGCGGTGCGGGCGTTCCCCGATGCCGACGCGGCGCAGGTCGCCAAGGTCAGGCTCCTCACCGAGGATGGCTACCCCGAGGTCTACCCCGTGCTGTCGACGCTGGTCGACCCCGAGGGCCGGGCCTGGTCGCGCGTGGCGATCCCCATGCGCCCGAACGGCAGGAGCGGCTGGGTCAGGTCATACGTGCTCGGTCCGGTGCAGGTCGCGCACAAGCGCATCGTCGTCGACCGCACGACGATGCGGGCCTCGCTCTTCGATCGCGGCCGCCGCGTCTGGACCTCCCCGATCGGGGTCGGTGCGGCGGCGACCCCAACCCCCTCGGGGAGCTTCTGGGTGCGCGAGAAGTTTCCCGTGCTCGATGCCTCCGGACCGTTCGGACCACGCGCGATCGGCACGAGCGACTACTCCACGCTGAGCGAGTGGCCCGGCGGCGGTGTCATCGGCCTGCACGGCACCGACCAGCCGGAGCTCATTCCCGGCCGGCCCTCGCACGGATGCATACGCGTGCCCAATGCGGCGCTGATCCGCCTTTATGCGCTCACGCCCATCGGTACACCGATCACCGTGCGCTGAGCCCTACGCCGAGCCGTGGATCGTCACGAACTCATGCACCCGTCGCGCGTCGCCCGTTGTTCATGACGCCCACGAGCGTGTCGCCGATCGTCGGAACCTGTGCGCTGAACAGCGCATCGCGCGCCGCGCCGGCCTGTCGCTCGAGGAGGCCGCCCTCCACGCCGACGGTGGCGAGCGTGGCACGCAGGTCGGCGCGCGTCGGCGCATAGAGCACGAGGCCCGCCTTCGACATCGCGCGGGCGGAATCGACGCCGTGGCCCTTCATGACGTTGTGCATCACGACGGGGGTGCGCCCGGCGATGGCTTCCATCGTGGTCATGCCGCCCGAGTTCGTCAGCGCGGCATCGACGCCACCGGTGACGAGGTCTGACATGCGATCGGTGAACGGGATGGCCGTGACGTCGCGCGGGGAGAAGCTCGACGCGATGTCGCGCGCGAGCGTCGTGTTGCTGCCGGTCGCGATCGCGAAGGTGACGTCGGGGCGCGCGGTTCGCAGGCTCTGCACGAACTGCTCGTCCATGCCGATGCCGGTTGCACCGCCCGAGACGAGCACGACGGGTCGGTCGTTGGGCAGGCCGAAGTCGCTGCGCACCGCGGCGCGATCAGCCTGCGCGAGGAACTCGGGCTGCACGGGCGGACGCACCTGCGTGAGCTGCTGCTCCGGGCGCAGCGCTCCGAGCTGCCGCGCGTGGGCCGCTTCACCGGGCGCCAGGTGCGTGAGTGCGTCGGCTGCCGGCGAGAACCAGATGCGATTCGCCTGCGGGTCGATCATCGTCACGGCGATCGGCGCGTCGAACGCGCCCCGTGCCCGGGCCAGGGCGGCGCTGTCGGCCAAGTAGGGGAAGGTCGCGACGACGAGGTCGGGCTGTGCGGCCGCGAGGTAGCGTCCGTGCGCCGCGGCCGACTGGTGGGCGAAGCCGGTGCGCAGCAGCGAGCCCGCCACCGCGTTGTTGGTGAACTGGTGCGAGATCGCACCGAGCCCCAGGTCGGCGTTGCGCTTGAGCGCGTCGAGGTCGCTGGCGGCCTTGCCCGGCTTGACGAGGTCGAGGCCGTCGGCGATCGTCACCTCGAGCGACGGATCGATGTCGTGGAGGCTGCGCATGACCCCGCGCGCCATCGAATCGTGTCCCGACCCGAGGGCCGCAGACAGGATCGTGACTCGTTTCGGCGCACCGATGAATGGCGCGATAGACATAGGCCCCCCGACCCCAGCTCCCCCTGAACCTGTTCATCGTCGTCGGAGCACCGGGTGTTGCAGCACGGGGCGTGCGATCAGTCGAGGGCGAAGGCGCCGTCAACCCACGCCTCGCCGTGCGCGACGAGCTGCTCGCGCAGGCGCAGCACCGCGAGATCCTTGCCCTTGGCCTCGACCATGACGTCGATGTCGCGGCCGATCGGGTGCAGCGAACCCCGCAGGTACCCCGTGAAGGCGATCGGGTCGAGCAGGTCGGCGTGCGCCGAGGCCGGCGGCAGCTTGGGCGCCGCGGAGCCGTTCACGTCACTGATGTACGAGCGCGGGCTCGACGCGTGCACCTTGGGGCGCGTGCCGTCGGGCCAGGTGGCGACGGCGAGCGCCGCCGCCTCCGGCTCGGTGAGGCCCGCGCGGTCGAGGCAGGAGTGGTGGAGGTTGTCGAACACCACCCGCAGGCCCGCGCGTTCGGCGATGGGGAGCACGTCGGACAGGCTCCAGACGCGGTCGTCGTGCTCGATGACCAGGCGCGCTCGTGCGCGCTCGGAGAGCTGGGCCACGCCCTGCAGGAACCGCTCCCCCGCAGCCTCGAAACCGCCGCTGGAGCCGCCGACGTGGAGCACGATCACCGAATCGTCGTCGAGACCCATCGCATCGAACAGGCGCGTGTGGAGCTCGAGGTCGGCGATCGCGCCCAGCTGGATGTCGGGGCGTTCGGAATTCAGCACGGTGTACTGGCCCGGGTGGTTGGTGACGCGGATGCGCTCCGCTCGCAGTCGCTCGCCCACCTCGGCGAGGCGGTCGGCGCAGAGCTCGACCTGTCCTTGGAACTGCGGCATGCCGGGGTGTGCCCCGTAGGGCACGAACCCGTCAGGGATGCGGTAGGCACGGATGTCATGGTCGACGAGCCAGTCGACCGTCACGCTGAACAGGTCGAGTGACGTCTCGAGGTTCGGTTCGCTCTGCCACTTACGCGCGTCGTAGGGCTTGTGCTTCGGCAGGCTGAGGATGCGGCCGACGAACCCGAGCCGGTGGTGCGTGACGGCTGCCGGTGTCTGCGCGCGATCACCCATGTCAGTCGCGGTCGAGCACCCAGATCATCTCGGCCGGCCACTGGCGCGCCCACTCGACCTGTCCACGGCTGCGGTAGGTCGTCTCCTCGACGCCGTCGCGCGGTCGGGTCTCGACCATGTCCACGATCGTGAATCCCGAGGCGCGGAAGAGCCGGATCCATTCGCCATAGGTGAGGTTGAAGAGCGAGGCGCCATCCCAGTCGACGCGGTGCATGCCGAAGTAGGGCTTCACGAGCTCGTTGGTCATGACCCCCTGGTCGGGCCAGCACAGCTCGTGGATCGGTGTGATGGAGCTGAAGGCGAGCCGTCCGCCGGAGCGCAGCAGGCGCGCCGCCTCCGGCACCCAGCGGCGCGGGTCGGCGAACATCGATGCGCCGTAGTCGGAGACCGCGATGTCGAACGAGGCGGCCGGGAGCTGCGTGTCTTCGACGTCGGCGTTCACGAGGGTGACGTCGGGCCGCACGCCGTCCTGCTGCGTGACCGATTCGATCAGGCGCTCGGCGTGCACGAGCTGCTCCGGCGAGAAGTCGACGGCCGTGCAGGATGCGCCCGCGCGCGCGAGGCCGAGCGAGAACTGCGCTCCGCCCGCACCCAACTCCACGACCTCGAGCCCGGCCAGCTCGCGGGGCAGCACGTCGAGCTCGGAGTTGGGGATGGAGAACAGGCTCCACATCGCGAACTCGGTCGGGAGTTCGCGTTCGTGCACGTGCTGGTAGCCGTCGGCGCGACGCTCCCACCATGCCTCGTTGCGGGCGATGTGGTCGGTCGGGTCGGTGACTGCGGAGGAATCCATGACGGCAGCGTACCTGTATCTGGCGCCCTGCAACCGGCGAACGTCACCAGCCGCGTGTTCCGGGCCCGCCCTTGAGCTTGCCGTGGATGTTGGGCGTGACCCAACCGCCGTAGAAGTCACCTTCCTGGGCGGTGACCTCGAGCCCATCGATGCGACACCGCTGCATGCGCCCCGGATAGACGGCGACGTGGCCCGCGAGCGCGGCGTATTCACGCTTCGGATGTGCGTAGCTCCAGGCAGCGCGCGGCGCGAGGCGTCCACCCGCCACGACGTCGAGGTACGCGGCCGATCCCTTCCACTCGCAGCGCGTGGTCATGCCGCCGCTCGGCACGAGCACCCCGCTCGCGAAGGCGGCCGGCGGAAGGTAGATCGTGGGTGGATGGGAGGTCTCCAGTATGCGTAGGGCATCGACGGTGTATGCGATGCGCTCACCGGCGAACCAGACCTCGACCTCGGCGTCGACGGGCTCGAGGCGCGGCGGACGCGGGTACTCCCACACATCTTCGACGCGCGCGAGGTAGCGGCTGTTCGACGGATCGGTCACGTCGACCCCTACGCACCGCGCCGCGCGTCGGTTGTCGCTCGCGTCAGTGCGCGCGCTCGGGAGCCGCGCCCTCGGCGTGGGGCGGCACGATCATGATGCGGTCGATGAACGCGAGCGCGATGGCCGATGCGACGAACGTCAGGTGGATCACCGTCTGCCAGAGCATGGTGTCGCTCGAGATCTTGTCGGCGTCGATGAAGGTGCGCAGCAGGTGGATCGACGAGATGCCGACGATCGACATGGCGAGCTTCACCTTGAGCACGTTGGCGTTGACGTGCGAGAGCCACTCCGGCTGGTCGGGGTGGCGCGTGAGGTCCATGCGCGAGACGAACGTCTCGTAACCCCCGACGATCACCATGATCAGCAGGTTCGCCACCATGACCACGTCGACCAGGCCGAGCACGATGAGCATCGTCTGCGCCTCGTCGAGGTGGCCGAGCTCGCTCACGAGGTGCCACAGCTCCTTGCCGAACTGCACCACGTAGACCAGCTGCGCGACGATCAGGCCGAGGTAGAGCGGTGCCTGCAGCCACCTACTCCCGAAGATCATCCAGCCGATGCCGCGCGTGAATGGGCTGCGCTGGGCGTTGGCAGACGGCGTGACGGGTGGATCGAGAGGTGAAGCCATGCACGGGATTATCGCAGGCACGCTTGGAGTGTCCAAGTAGTCAGGCTACCTGTCAAACGCGGGGCAGGAGCGCAGGGAGCCTACTTCCGCGTGACCTTCTCGCAGTCGTTGGCGACCTTGTCGCGCTTGTCGGCGGTGACCTTGTCGACGCCTGCGCCGCAGGCGATCGTGTCCTTGGATCCGTCGCGCGCGGCGATCACGTCGTTGCCCGTGCCACCGACCAGCTTGTCGAGCCCGGGGCCGCCGACGATCGCATCCTTACCGGCACCACCGTCGACGACGTCGTTGCCGGCACCGCCGTCGAGCTTGTCGTTGCCGGGGCCGCCGGCGATCTTGTCGTTGCCCGCCAGGCCCTTGACGACGTCGTTGCCGGCGAGCGCGTTGATGGCGTTCGCGAGGGCGTTGCCGAAGATGATGTCGCTCTTGGCGGTGCCCGCCTTGACCGGAGCGGGGGGCGTGACCGGCGGCACCGGCGGCACGACGGCCTCGCTCGGCGGAATGCCGACCAACACCGGTTGCATCGTCGTGTTGCCCGCTGCGTCGCGCGCGATGATGCCGACGTGATGCAGCCCCACCGCGAGGCCCGTCAACGCCAACGGGCTCGCGCATGCGAACTCAGCTCCCCCATCGATGGTGCAGGTGAGTGCCGCCCCCGCCTCGCTCGTGAACGACAGGGTCGCGGCGCCGGAGACAGAACCGGTGACGACGGTCGCCGTGGTCACGATGGGCGAGGCCGAGTCGATCGTCCACGAGTGCACGATCGGAGCCGACGTGTTGCCGGCCACGTCGACAGCGCGCACCGTGAGCGTGTGCAGGCCGTCGGCCAGGGTGGGGAACACGGTCGGGCAGGTGGCAGCAGTCGCGCCGTCCATCGAGCAGGTGAACGTGCCGGCTTCGGTGGAGCTGAACGCGAACTGGGATGCGCGTCCGCTGGTGAGCGCGGGCGGGGTCGACGCGAACGATGCGGTCGGAGCCGTGAGGTCGATGACGATCGCGGGGCTATGTCGCGTCGCCGAGATGTTGCCCTCCCAGTCGACTGTCGCGACGTGGGCGTACCACGTTCCCTCCGTGAGCAACGACGTCTTGGTCGACGTGGCAGGATCGGTGTCGACCGGACCTGCGTAGGCCAGGGTCGTGGTTGAGCTCTGATCGAATGCCACCTCGTACCCCTGCACGCCGCTGTCGGCATCGCTGCCCGCTGGCCAGGTCACCGTGGCGCTGGTGTTCGTGCTCGCGGCGAGGTGTACATCATCAGGGGTCACTGACGATGGCGCGATGGGCGCGATCGACTCCGTAGCAGCGATCGTGACGATCGACGACCCGACCGGCGGCGCATCCTTGACATGGAACTGCACCGGGGCGGCATTCGCGGTGGTGACCGAGTCGAACGAGCCGATGAGGGTCACGTCATCAAGGTCGCGTACCACGTTCCAGTAGTGGTCGTAGTTCGGTGTGTAGCCCGCGACGTCTGCAGTCAGCACGCCGTCGAGCGTGAGGATTCCGTCTTCGGCATCAATCCGCCCGTACATGGCAGTGAGGAGGGGCGGACTCGCACCCGTCGGCGTGTTGATCTCGAATACGACTTGGGACGTTCCAGTGAGCGTGAGGTCAGCGCCATGCATCTTGAACGCCGAGCCCGAGGCGATGAGGATCTTGCCGCCCGAGGTGAAATCCACCGTCGGCACGTACGTCGCGTTTCCGGTCACCGCGAGTGTGCCGGAGGAGTCGATCAGGGCAAGCTTGGAGTTGAGCGGGGCCGTCGAGGCGACTGTGACGGCGCCGGTGCCGCCGAGCGACAGGTACGCGGCGAGCGTGTTCACGTCCTGATTGAACGTCAGGGTCGCGCCCGTCGCAACGCGCCAGTCGCCCCCTGCCAGCACGCCCGCAGCCACGTTGTCTGATGCCACGACGCGGGCCGACCCCGCCGATATGAGCACCTTGCTCGGGCTGGCCACCTGGGCGCCCTCGTCGAGCTCGAGGTCATCGAGGAACAGTGCTGCAGCTCCCGTCTTGACGAGGCGTGAACCATCCCGCAGATCGACCTTGTCGTGGAGCGCAATCCCTTCGACGGCCGCGTCGATCGTCAGCGTGCTGTCGACGAACGTGGTGACCCCTCCATCACTGCTCTGCAGGCAGTAGTCGCCGTCTGGAACTCCTGCCGTATGGATGGCGAGGGAGACGCCCGAGTAAGTGATTGGGTCGAAGGCGCTTCCTACCAGCGTCGGGCTTGCGTAGTTCGGCGTCCAGTTGAGCAGACCGGCACCCTCGATCAAGGTGGGCTCGAAAAAAGCATGGTCCTGCTGGAGCGATGCTGTTCCGAGGAGGTTGACGGAACTCGCGGCGGGGATCGTCATGTGCTCGACGGCGAGGTAGCCGTTCGCGAGCGAGAGGTCGGAGTTCGGCGTCAGTGACACTCCAGAAGTCGCGACGACCACGGTGTCGAGGAGCACGAGGTCATCAGCAGGCGGCACGAGTCCGCCTGCGGTCCAGGTGATCTCCGGTGCCGTGAGCGCACTGGCATCCTCGGTCGCGATGGTGGCACCGGCGCCCAGCTCGATGCGGGCTGTCGTCGTGCGGGATCCGACGACGACGATCGATGTCCCGGTGAACGCGCCGTGGACGGATCCATCGTTCGGCGTCAGTCCGTTGGTGATGACGCGGATCGTGCCACCCGTAGTGGGACCCGTCGGCTGATACGTGCCGCCCTGGATGACCACCGTGAGGTCGCCGAGATCAGACGTCGGCTGCGTGAACGTTCCACCGTTCAGGAAGACGGTTCCACCCGGTCCACCGGCCGCCGCGTCGACCGCTTCGGCGGTGAGATCGGCTCCGACCGCGAGCGAGAAGTCCGCTCCGGATTCGAGCCGGAGCTGGTCCAGTACGACGGTCGTGCTCACGATGGGCGACAAGCCGGCGCTGGTGATGACGGCGCTGTCGGCGGCCCCCGGTGCGATCCCCCCGACCCAGTTGGCGTCGTCCGCGAAATCCTGGCTCGCCGAGCCATCCCACGTGATGGATGCCGCGCTCGCCAAGCCGGGAGCCACGAGGGTCGCGAGGAGCACGACGATGAGGATCACGGAGCGACGAACGAGTGCGAGCACGGGAGTTCCTTCTTGCGAGGATCGGGGTTCGAGAGATGCCTACCCGTTCGACCGATTTCAGCACTGAACCGTGCGACGACTAGCAGCCATCTCCCTGCAACCACGCGAGTACGGCGAGCACGCGGCGGTGCCCACCGTCGTCGGCCTGCGGCAGCCGGAGCTTGCCGAAGATGCTCGCGACGTGCTTCTCGACGGCGCCGACGCTGACCACGATCTCGGCGGCGATGTTGGCATTGGTGCGGCCCTCGGCCATGAGCCCGAGCACCTCACGCTCACGCGGCGTGAGCACGTCGAGGGGCTCGGCGCGCTTGCGGCTCCCCAGCAACTGGCCGACCACGTCGGGATCGATGGCCGTACCACCGTCGGCCACGCGGCGCACCGCGTCGACGAACTGCTCGACGTCGCCGATGCGGTCCTTGAGCAGGTACCCGAGACCACCGCGCGCGGCGTCGGCCATGAGCTCGGCGGCGTACGTGGGTTCGACGTACTGCGACACGATCAGCACGCCCAGGTCGGGATGGGCAGCCCGCAGCTCGAGCGCCGCGCGGATGCCCTCGTCGCGGAAGTCGGGCGGCAGGCGCACGTCGACGATCGCGACGTCAGGCGCGTGCTCGGCCACCGCGCGCACGAGGTCGACGGCGTTGTCGACCGCCTCGGCGACCTCGATGTCGTTGTCACGCAGCAGGCGCACGAGCCCGTCGCGCAGGAGGGCGAGGTCTTCGGCTATGACCGCTCGCATGGCAGCTCCGCTCGGATCGTGGTGGGCCCACCGACCGGGCTCGTGACGTCGAGCCGGCCGTCGAGTGCCTCGAGGCGCTGGCGGATGCCGACGAGCCCGGAGCCCGCGGCGTCGGCGCCTCCACGCCCGTCGTCGCTGACGGTGGCCACGACGTCGCGATCGCCGCGGCGGACGACGATGGTGACGCGCTGGGCGTCGGCGTGCTTGCCGGCGTTGGCGAGCGCCTCGGAGACCGTGAAGTAGAGGGCCCCCTCGATCGCAGCGGGGAGCCGGTTGCCCGGGTCGGCCTCGACCAGCACGTGGAGCGGCGAACTCGCGACCAGCGACTCGATCGCGGGCACGAGGCCGCGATCGGCGAGCACCGGCGGATAGATGCCGCGGGCGAGGTCGCGCAGTTCACGCAGGGCCTCGCGGTTGGTGGCGCGCGCTTCCGCGAGCAGCTCCCGCACCTTCTCGGGTGACTTGTCGAGCTGTTGCTCGGTGAGGCCGAGCTGCATGCCGAGCGCGACGAGCCGCGCCTGGGCGCCGTCGTGGAGGTCGCGCTCGATGCGCCGCAGTTCGAGCTCCTGCGCCTCGACCACGCCGGCACGCGACACCGTGAGCTGCTCGAGCCGCGCCGCCGGATCGCCCTCGCGGAGTGAGAAGGCGAACACGGCCTGCACCGCGAGCACGAATGCGAACGCCGTCGAGGGCCAGACCGGCCAGAGGCCGTTGACGCCGCCACCCGTCGCCCACGTCATGCACCAGATGCCCCACAGCGAGACCGCGAGCCCGAGGAGGATGCCGGCCACCATCTCGAGACCGGCGCGGCCCATCGAGATGCGGTCGATGCGGATGCGATCCGAAGCGAGCACGTCACGCCGTCGACCACGCACGCACCGCGTGGTGGTCACGTGCGCGACGGTGAGCCCGAGCAGCACCACGATCACCCAGCCCGGCCAGAAGTAGCCACGCGACGTCATCGCCCAGATGAAGACCAGCAGCAGGTCGATGACGGCGAACAGGAATGCGCCCACCGCCACCGCCACCGCCGTGAAGAAGGTGAGGCATCGGGTCGTGTGCGTGGGGTGAGGTCGGGTCGGGTGCGGTCACTGGTGCGAGGTTCATCGGGTCAGGTCGAGTTCGCGCGGCTGGACCTCCACGGTACCCGCCGCAGGCGCAACCGCACCGGCCGGCGCAGCGTCGGGCAGTCGACCGTCGGCCGCGACGTGCGGGAGCCACCGCAACCAGGTCGGCAGGTACCAGTTGCCGCGCCCGAGGAGCACCATCACGGCGGGCAGGAGCAGGCCGCGGATGATCGTCGCATCGATCAGGATGGCGATCGCGAGCCCAGCCCCCATCTGCTGCATCTCCGCGAGGTGCGCCGTCGCGAACGCCGCGAACACCGTGACCATGATCAGCGCCGCGCTCGTGATCGTCGAGGCACTCCCCCGCACGCCCCGAACGACCGCGTCACGCGTGGAGTACCCCGCGCGACCTGCTCGCGGATGCGGCTGATCATGAACACGTGGTAGTCCATCGAGAGGCCGAACAGGAGCGCGAAGAGGAACATCGGCATCCACGAGACGACCACGCCGCTCTCACCGATGGGGAGCAGTGCCGCGAGGTGCCGGTTTTGGAAGCCCCAGACCAGGAATCCGTAGGCGGCCCCCACCGACAGCAGGTTGAGCGTCACCGCCACGAGCGGCACGACCACGGATCGGAACGCACACATCAGGAGCACGAACGCCGAGCCGAGCACCACGAGGAACACGAGCGGGAGGTGATGGGCGAGCACCTGGGTGTAGTCGTGGGAATCGGCGTCCGAGCCCGCGACCGCCACGGTCGTGCTCGGCATGGCCCCCACGGTCTGACCGACCTGGCGCCGCAGTCGCAGCAGTGCGTGATCCTTGCCAGCGCGGGTCGCGGCGCTGACCAGCGGCACCGAGAGCAGGTGGGTGCGACCGTCCTCGCTCACCCGGATGGAGCCGGGTCCCGACGTGGCCCCTGCCGCGAGCGCGCGGCGCTCGAGCCGAGTGAACGCGCGCTCGATGCGCGCCGCTCCCGTCGCTCCCTCCGAGTCGTCACGGACCACGACCTTGGCCGGCTCGGCGCCGCCGGGGAAGTGCGGCTCGTACGCCGCGAGCGCCGCAAGGGCGGGCTTGTTCCTCGGCAGCTCGGCCGTGGTGGAATCACCGGTCTCCATACCGAGCACGGGCAGGCACGCACCGACGAGCAGCGCGCCGACGAGCACGACGGTCAGCCCGGGGCGACGCACGCCGATGCGCACCACGGCTCCCCAGAACCGACTGTCACTCGTGCGGGCGCGTCGCGGCTGGGCACGGCGACGGCGTGTCAGTCGCGGCAGGCGTCCACGCTCGACGCCGTCACCGAGCACGCCGAGCAGCGCCGGCACGACGAAGAGCGCAGCGAGCAGCACCATCGCGACGACGAGCATCGCGGCGAACCCCATCGAGACGAACATGCCGACGCCCGACACGAGCAGGCCGCTCATCGCGACGATCACCGTGATGCCGGAGACGACGACGGCGCTTCCCGACGTCGCGGCGGCTCGCACGATCGCTTCGCGGCGCCCGTAGCCCGCGGCGCGCTCCTCACGCTCACGGCGGAGCAGGAAGAGCGTGTAGTCGACGCCGAGCGCGATGCCGAGCATCGACACCACGTTGGGCGCGAACTCCGACTGCGGCAGGAGGTGGCTGAGGATGCTGCCGAGGCTGAGCGCGGCGAACACCGACACGCCACCGATGAGCAGCGGCAGGCCTGCCGCGACGAGCGCGCCGAAGGTGAGGAAGAGGATGACGAGCGTGACGGGCGCGGTGAGGGTCTCGGCACGCCCGAGGTCGCTGCCGACGAGCTCGCCGATGTCGGCGTCGATCGAGGCGTCGCCGAACTGCTGCACGCGGAACCCGTCGTGGGCAGCGTCGAGCTCGGTGACGGCCGCGCGGATCGGCCCCACGAGGTCTGCGGTCTGCACGCCGCCCGCCTCGTCGAGGTCGAACGTGACGATGCGCGCGGCGTCGTCTGCGGCGACCAGCTCCTCGGCGTCGAACTGCACGTTCGAGACACCGGGGAACGCACGCACGCGCTCGGCGATGCGCGCAGCGAGGGCGGCGGCGTCGGCCGAGGCGGCGGCGTGTGCCCGCGACGTGATGAGCACGACCTCGCCGGCGTCGGCCTCGAGCCCCGCGTCGGCCAGCATCCGCGCGCCGACCTGGGATTCGCCGGTCATCTGGTCGAGGTCGGTCTGGTTGTGCGTGCCGACGTGGCCGGCGACGAGCGCGAGGGCGACGACGAGGACGATCCACCCGGTGACGACCGTCTTCCAGTGACCGGCGCTCCAATCGGCGATGCGTGCGGTGAGTGACATGGTGGCGGTGCTCCTGCGGTGGGATCTACGGTGTCGATCCCATGGTGGAGCAGCGCCGACCTCGCAGCCATGGTGCGGGCGGGCGGATCAGGGTGGGGCTGGCTGGTGTCTTCGCGCGGGGGTCAGCCCTGGATGACGCCGTGTTCGGCCTGCTTCGTGTCGCGCCCGGTGAAGGCCGCGGTCGCGATCTTCAGCATCTGCACGGGGCGCCCACCCTTCGGGGTATCCCAGTACTCGGCCTCGTCGACGGTCACGACGACCACGGCGACGTTCGGGTCGTCGGCGCCGTCGAACCACGCGTCCATGATCTTCGACCAGTTGTCGTGGATCAGCGCGCGATCGTAGCTGATGGCGGCACGACCCGACACCGACACGAACTTCGAGCTGCCGGGGTCGGCGTAGTTGAGCAGCACGTGCTGGTCGTCGCGGATCTCGTCGACCTTGAGCGACTCGCGATCGGTGAAGAAGATGATGGTGCCGTCGGGCTGCATCTTGACTGTGCCCATGGGGCGCGCATGCATGGCGCCACCCGGGCGCACGGTGGCGAACAGCGCGACGTGCACGTCTTCGATCAGGTCGGCGAGCTTGTCGAGGTCGGTGGTGCGGCGTTCGGTGGTGCCCTGGGTCATGGGGAGCTCCTGTTCGCGATTACTTGGCGGGCGTGTCGAGCTTGGTGGCGGCCCCGGCGTCGACATCGGCGAAGCTCGCCATGTCGATCACGTAGCGGTAGCGCGCCTCGCCGTCGTTCATCTTGGTGAAGGCGTCGTTGATGTCAGCCATCGCGAGGGTCTGCACCTCCGGGGCGATGTCGTGCTCGGCGCAGAAGTCGAGCACCTCCTGCGTCTCCTCGATGCCGCCGATGATCGAGCCGGCGAGCGTGCGGCGTCCCATCGCGAGGTGGAAGCCGTCGGGCGCCTGCGCCCGCTCGCCATCCTGCAGCGGCTCGAGGGCGCCGCAGTTGATCATGATGCCGTCGAGGGCGAGCAGCTGCAGGTAGGCGTTGGTGTCGTAGCCGAAGGGGATCGTGGCGATGATGTGGGTCAGGCTCTTCTCCGCCGCCTGCATCGCCGCCTCATCGCTGACCACGAGCACGTCGGCGCGCTTCTCCTCGCTGGTGGTGATCGCCGTCACCTCCGCGCCGAGCGCCTTCGCGATCTGCACGCCCATGTGGCCCAGGCCGCCGATGCCGGCGATGCCGACCTTGTGGCCCTTGCCGATCTTCCAGTGCTTCATGGGTGACCACATGGTGACGCCGGCGCACAGGATCGGTGCGGCGGCCTCGGGGTCGAGCCCGTCGGGGATGGTCAGTACGAACTCCTCGCGCACGACCATGCTCTGGGAATAGCCACCGAACGTGATCTGCTCGGTCACGCGGTCGGGCGCGTTGTAGGTCATCGTCGGCATCTCGACGCAGTACTGCTCGAGGCCCGCTTCGCACGACTCGCAGTGCTGGCAGGAGTCGACCATGCAGCCCACGCCCACGAGGTCACCCTCACGGAACTTCACGACGTGCTCGCCCACGGCGGCTACGCGGCCGACGATCTCGTGCCCAGGCAGGCACGGGAACTCGGTCGGCTGCGTGTCGTGCCATTCGTCGCGCACCTGGTGCAGGTCGGAGTGGCAGACGCCGCAATGCAGCACCTCGATGGGCACGTCGTGCGCGCGCAGCGCACGACTGCACCGGCTGCAGCGGCGACGACTTGTCGGGTGCTGCGTAGCCGAGCGTGGTCGTGGTCGCGTCGGGCGCACCGACGGTGATGCGCGACGCGGATCGCGAGGGTGACTGGGTCATGCCGAGGCTCCTGGCATCTCGTCGGTTCGTCCCGCGCCCTCGGGCACGCCGTCGGGCTGGTCCTGGAAGGGACGATCGTGGTGCTCCAGCGCGCGGTCGATGTCGTGGTCGGCCGAGTGGTCGGCGCTGGCATCGTCGTCGTAGCCGGCGTCGCTGCTCGCGTCGACCGGAGGCGTACGCGGTTCGGCCGGCTCGTCGTCGACCCCGGCCTCGCTGCGCAGCCGCTGCACGTCGGCCGCCGTGATGGGGCTCTCGGTCGCGGTCTGCACGTCGATGGTCACGGTGCGGTCGGTGTCGCTGCTGCTCATGGTGCATCCTTCGGGTCGTTGTAGCTGACCTACCTCCGCGCGGGGGCAGCAAACGACGCGCACCTACGGGTGTCGCAGCTAGGTGGAGGTTCGCAACCACGACGCGCGGGCGCCGACATCCGGGGGGATGCCGACGCCCACGGGGCGTACGTTCGTGCGCGCGTGCGTGCGAGGAACGTCGGCGCTTGGGTGCTTGCTACAGGTACGACCCAGTCGCCGGGGCCGTCGTCGTGGTGCCCGCGCCGGAGCCGCCCGTGTCAGTGGTTCCACCCGCCGGGGCGCCACCGGCACCCGCTCCCGGCCGGCACCCGGCGCCACCGGCGGGCAGCGGCTTGGAGACGATGTCGTCGATGTGTGCCGTGACGCCGGCGACCCGCGCGTCGGCTTGGGCCTGCGTGATCGCGCCAGCCTTCACGTCGGCGGCGGCAGCGCGGGTCTCATCCGCGATGATCGCCGCCTTCAGGTCGCCGACTTCCTTGCCGGCTGCCGCAGCTGCCTGCGTGAGCGTGCCGGTCGTACCGAGCTGCTTGCGCAGCGCGTCGGGCTTCACGCCGAGGAACTTCGCGGCCGCCGCCAGGAAGGGCGGTCCCTTGGGCGCCGGACGTGAAGCGCCCGCCGCTCCGGGCTTCCCGGCACCGGCAACTCCCGGCTGCTTCGCGGCTCCACCCGCTGCGCCCATCGAGACCGAGGCCCCGACCACGAGCAGGGTGGCGACGTTGCAGGCGACGAGTGCGGTGATGATCGATCGATGGCGCATGGGTGAACTCCTGTTCGGCGGTTGCGGTGACATCACCACTGTGCCGGCCCTGCCTGTGCGGGCTCCGAGAACATCCTGAGGGTGTGCTGTGACTGCTCGATCGGGGGAGCTGCGCGCGCAGCGCAGGCCGGTCAGGCGAGTGGATCGAGGTGCACCGAGGCCACGAGCCCCGGCCCAGCGGCCTGCGGCGCGAGCTGCAGCGATCCGCCGTGGGCCTCCGCGATCGCCGCGACGATCGACAGCCCGAGACCGCTGCCGCCGGTCTGGCGTGCGCGGGCGCCGTCGGCGCGCCAGAACCGGTCGGGCGCCGCTGCGAGCTGGTCGGGCGCGAGCCCTGCACCCGTGTCGCCGACCTCGATCTCGACGCCCGCGCCCATGGCACGAACACGCACGCTTGCCTCGGCATCGTCCCCCGCGTGGGCGCGCACGTTGGCGAGCAGGTTGTCGACGAGCTGGCGGATGCGCACCCGATCGGCGCGCAGCTCGACCGCGCCCGCTGAGTCGAAGTGCACGACGCGTCCGGGCTCGATCACGCGGGCGGCGTCGACCGCGGTCGCGACGACCTGTGCGACGTCGACCGTCTCGGGATGCAGCGGCAGGCCTTCGTCGAGGCGCGACAGCAGCAGCAATTCCTCGACGAGGCGGCCGAGGTGCTCGGCCTCCTCCTCGACCCGGCGCAGGGCGGAGTCGCGCTCGGCGCCGGTCATCGACTCCCCGTGCGTGCGCGCGAGCTCAGCGAAACCGCGGATCGACGTCAGCGGCGTGCGCAGTTCATGCGACGCATCCGCGATGAAGCGCCGCAGCTGCTCCTGGGTGGCCTGCTGCGCGGCGAACGACCCGTCGATGCGATCCAGCATGTCGTTCAGGGCCCCTGCGAGACGTCCGACCTCCGTGTGCGTCCCAACCGGTGTCGGCACGCGTCGCGACAGCTCCCCGGTGCCGCCGTCGGCGGCGACCTCGGCCGCCGCCCGGGCGATCGCGTCGAGCGGCCGCAGCCCGGCGCGCACCGTCACCAGGGCGAGCAGCACGACACCGAGCGCGGCGATGCTGCCGACGATCCATTCGATGCGCAGCAACCGGTCGAGTGTCGCGTCGGTCTCGGCGAGCGGCACCGCCACCACGAAGACGTCTGATCCACCGAGGCGTCGAGCGCCGATGCGGAAACGAGCGCCGTCGGCCTCCCCAGCCGCGCTGACGGTCGCCGGCGCCTCCAACAGGCCGGCGATCGAACTGCGGGTCGGCTCATACCGCGGGCGATCGGTCGAGCGGACGTTGGCCGCAGCCACCCCCGTCACGACTTCGGCGAGCGGCGTCCCGTACGCGCTGCCGCCCGGCCCGGGGTTGTAGACCGCCATCCACGTTCCCGACGGAGCGGTCGCTGGGCGACGTACGACCGGCGTTCCATCGGTCGGGGTCGGGGAGGGGTCCTGCTGGGTACCGGGCGAACCCGGTCGGGGCGGCTGGGCGTTCTGCAGCACCTGGTCGAGCTGGCGATCGGCGCGCTCGAGCAGGTTGCTGCGCAGCGAGCTGAAGGTCGCCACGTCGACGACCACGATCGCCGCGATCGCGACGAGCGCCACCACGAGCACGAGGCGCGTGCGGAGGGTCCAGGCCGCAGGTCGACCCATCAGCTGGTGCCCCGCGGCAGGCGCAGGCTGTAGCCCACGCCCCGCACGGTGTGGATGAGGGCGGGCTCGTCGATGTCGACCTTGCGCCGCAGGTAGCTGATGTAGGTCTCGACGATGTTGGAGTCACCGCCGAAGTCGTACTCCCACACCGCATCGAGGATCTGGCTGCGTGACAGGGCGAGCGTCGCGTTCTCGAGCAGGTACCGCAGCAGGTCGAACTCCCGCGGCGTGAGCTCGATGTGCCGCTCCCCCCGCGTGACCTCGTGCGTGCCCGCGTCGAGCAGCAGGTCGTGGAAGCGCAGCTGCACCGTCGTCGGTGCGGTCGTCGCGCGCTCCTCGGCCGCAGGCGTGGCTGCGACCCGCCGCAGAACGCTGCGTACGCGCGCCAGCAGCTCCTCGATGCGGAAGGGCTTGGTGACGTAGTCCTCCGCGCCGAGGTCGAGGCCGCGCACGAGGTCGACGGTGTCGTCGCGCGCGCTCACCACGATGATCGCCGGGGCGTCGGGCATGCCGGCCAGCGCGCGCTGCACCGCGAATCCGTCGAGACCGGGCAGCATGACGTCGAGCAGCACGAGCTGCGGCTGCCATGCGGCGATCCGCTCGAGCGCGAGCGCACCGTCGCCGACCACGTCGACGTCGTAGCCCTCGAAGCGCAGCGCGCGCGACATGAGCTCGGCGATCTGCGGCGTGTCCTCGACCACGAGCACCCGGGCAGCGGGAGCTCGGGCGGGCACGGAAGCGTGGTCGTCGGCCGTCGGCATCGCAGCGCTCCTACCCATTGGGCACCACCACGAACTGGCCCATCGTGCCATCGTCATCGGCGCCCGCAGCGATGACGCCCGCCACCAGGTGCTCGGCTCGCGGACGCGTGGCGTGGCGCATGCAGCTCCCCCTCATTCACTCAGACAGGTGATCGAGGCCTGAGGGTACTCGGACAACCTGTGAGGAAGCTGAGCATGGCCTGTGCGTCGGGCTCGCCCGCACCTCAGGCGCGCCAGCGCTTCTGCAGCTCCCGGATCTGCGCCCAGCTCCGCGTGTTGAGCACCTGCTCAGCGGTGAGGCCCGCGCGCCGCGCGATCGCCACCCCGTGCTCGACGAGGCCGAGCGTGTTGGGTCCGTGCGCGTCGGAATCGATCACGAGCAGCACCCCGGCGGCCGCAGCGCGTTCGGCCGTCTCGGCATCGAGGTCGAGGCGGTCGGGCGAGGCGTTGATCTCGAGGAAGGTGCCGGTCTCCGCGGCCAGCTCGATGAGCCGGTCGGTGTCGAGCGCCGTCTTCGGGCGCCGCAGCAGCAGTCGGCTCGTCGGGTGGCCGATGCAGTCGACGTAGGGGTTGCGCAGTGCGCGCTCGATGCGCCGGTTGATCTCCTCCGCAGACTGCCGCTGCCTGGTGTGGATCGAGGCGACCACCCAGTCGAGGCGTCGCATGACGTCGTCGGTGAAGTCGAGCGACCCGTCGGGCAGGATCTCCATCTCCGTGCCCTGCAGCAGGCTGAAGTCGCTGGGGAGCTCGGCGCGCACTGCTTGGAGTTCGCGCCACTGGGCGGCGAGGCCCGCCTCGTTGAGGCCGTTGGTGATGAAGAGCGAGTGGGAGTGGTCGGTGATCACCACGTGGCCGTAGCCGCGCGCGATCGCACCTGCCGCCATCTCCGCGACCGTGGCGCGGCCGTCGCTCCACTCCGAGTGACAGTGCATCTCGCCGCGCAGGTCGGCGACCTCGACGAGCTGCGGGAGGGTGCCGGCGCGGGCGCGCTCGAGGATGCCCGGACGGTCGCGGAGCTCCGGCGGGACCCAGGGGAGTGGTTCGGGCGCGGCGAGCGCGGCGCGCGCGAAGTCGCGTGGACCGATGCCGTGGAGCAGCGCCTCCGCCTCATGGGCGACGTCGGCGACGTGGATGCGCACACCGGCCCCCGAGCTGCCCTGCAGCGCGAAGGTCAGGCACTCGTCGTCGATGAGCGGCGCCTCGCTCGAGGTGTACCAGCCGCGGTCGTCGAGCAGCTCCCGCACGACGGCGGTCGCGGCGGGCGCATCCTCAGCCACCACCACGAGGTCGAGCACGTCGACCACCTCGAACCCGCGTGCGAGCTGCCCCCCAACGTGCACGCGGAGCACGCCTGGCACGCCGGCCGCGAGCACGACCCGCACGTCGTCGGCCGCGCGCTGCGCGTGCGACCGGAGCATGCCCTCGGCCAGCTCCTCGGGCTCTGTCTCGAGCGTCAGCAGCCCGTCGCGGATCGCCTCCACCGTCGCCGGGCCGATGCCGGGCACGGTCAGGAGCCGGCCGTCGTCGACGGCTTCGAGCAGGTCGTCGAGCGTGCGCAGCTCGAGCTGCTCGAAGATACGCTCGGCCTTGGCGCGGCTCACCCCGCGAAAGCGGGGCAGCACCATCAGCGTCGACGGCGTGCGCTCACGCATGCGTTCCAGCTCGGCGATCGAGCCGGTCTCACACAGCTCGATGACCCGTCGCTGGATCGACTGCCCGATGCCCCGCAGGTCGGTGGCCCGCCCGCTCATCGCGAGGGTGCCGACGGAGGCGGGCAGCCGGCGTATCGTGCGCGCAGCTCCCCGGTACGCACGCGCCGGGTACCGCGCACCCGACATGTCGAGGTGGT